>SOKM01000199.1 GCA_004375785.1 Candidatus Cloacimonadota bacterium
TGATGATACTTTTTCTCGGACCGACAACATTTGGTGGACTTTTTTTCGGCTCGCTTATAGGATTTATTCTCATTATTGTAGTAAAATGCGGAATTTTTTTATGGAAGAGTGATTTTAAGTCGGTATGGGTTATTCTTTATATCCTTTTAGCGAATGTTGTCTCAACATTCATCGGAATAGTTGTTGCAGGGATGTTTACCTCCTCAATGATGATGCCCATAGGAATTGTTATTCTTTATTTTATCTTCATTCCTCCTGCACGCAGAATGAGACAATTTAAACACTTTTCCAGAAACTCAGCATGGTTTATCGCCTTTGTCCTTATGATTATGACCGTAATAACTGTTGTCATATTTGGCATTATGGCAGGATTTATGGAAACACCTTACATATACTGGCCCTTAAAAATTGTGATGTGCACACTGGGGGTAGCATTGAGTCTCCTTATCATCGTTTTATATGAAGAAGCTGTTATATCAGGTTTGTATAAAATACACAAAAAAGAGAAAAAGTCTTTCGTCAAACCGGTGCTATGGGCAAATATCTATGCATTCGGTGCATTAATGCTTCTTGGAGCAGCTATTGCATTGCCCAAACGGTTATCTTCCCCCGATTTTCTCATCTTTTTGTTCAGACATATTATAGAAAGAACGTTATGATCGTTTAAATCGTTATTATCAAAAAATTCGTAAATTCAAAGAAGGTTCAAAATGGAATTCATTGATATTGCGACCGAGCAAACCACGGCTGTGACAGATGCAATGTTAGCTCTGTTAGCTATGGGATTTATCCCATATTTATTTCGCATTGGACGTCAACATAATTTAGGAAAAGTTAAAATCTGGTCATGGTTGTTTGGTTTGCTGGCACTCTCTTCAACACTCGGGGCTGTGGCTCATGGAGTAAAGATGTATCCAGAGATAAATAGAATTATCTGGCAACCTATAAACTTGTCTCTTGGTTTGACTGTTGCCCTGTTTGTAGTCGCAGTACTCTATGACTTGCGAGGCCACAAAACCGCTCGAGCAACCCTGCCAATCTTGTTGGTAACTGGAACAGTCTTCTACATTGTGACACTGATTATTCCCGGCAGATTCATTGTTTTCATTCTTTATGAGGTAATCGTAATGATATTTGCTTTAGGGGCATACTTCTGGCTAGCGATACGCCGAAGACTTAAAGGAGCCTGGTTGATGACAGCTGGAGTTCTGATTACCATCGTAGCTTCTGGCGTACAAGCGAGTGGAGCGATTTATTTTACTCTTATCTGGGAGTTTAATTTCAATGGCATTTTTCACCTTATACAGATGGTAGGATTAATTGTTTTATTATTTGGTCTCAGGGCTTCATTACTTTCCAAGACAGATTGATTTTTTCTTGTATGATTTTAATAATTTATTTTTAAAATGTTGGATGAATTTACTAAGAGAGTAATATTCATAATTAGCAGAATTCCTGAAGGAAAGGTACTGACATACGGAAGGGTTACGGCTTTAGCTGGAAAACCGTACGGTGCAAGGCAGGTTTCCTGGATACTTCACTCTTTAAGCAAGAAACATAACCTTCCCTGGCATCGTGTCATTAATTCTCAGGGGAAAATATCATTACCAAAACCTGGTTATGATTTACAGAAGGAACTTTTAGAATCAGAGGGTGTCATTTTTTCTCAGAATGATAAAATTGAGTTAAAAAAATATTTATGGCTTACTCTCCTACCTCTATCTCCTCCAGCAGCACCTCTATCGCCCTCGTGAGTTGGTTATCAGTACTTGAGCCGTCCATCTCAGGAGTGTTCTCAACATAGATATCAGGTTCAACCGGGATGTTTTCAAGGCTTTTCCCGCCGAGCCTATACCATCCTGTTCCCGGGACACGGAATCCTGAACCATCAAGAAGCGTAATGTTGTTTGTACCAATTACCGCTCCAAATGTCGGCATTCCGATAAGTTTCCCCAATTTCAATTCCTTGAAAGCAGCAGGAAAGATTTCCGCATCGCTGTAACAGTTTTCATTTATAATCACAATTGTGGGTTTATCGTATCTGAAATGTGAACTGTACTGCTTTTCCCCATCCCTGCTAATAGAGAAGGCATACGGAGCAGTTCGGCGTAATATCGTTAATAGTTCGTCGTGAATGTGTCCTCCACCGTTGTAACGTATATCTATGATAAGACCATCTTTGTCCATCTCTTTATACAAATCTTTTTTGAATTCTCTCAGATTCCCTCCACCCATTGAAGCGATATAGAGATATCCAATTCTGCCATTGGTCGTTTTATGGACGAATTCCTTGTTCGATTTTATCCAGTTCTTTCTCACTAATCGTAAAATCGACCACGGATCTTTTGGTTTAATCCTTACATCCCTTTTCTTTCCATCTTCAAGAAGTGTAAGCATCACATCTTTATCATTCTTGTTTCGGAGGAGTACGTAAAAGTTCTCTCCCTTTTCTATTTTTTTTCCATTGATATGGGTAATGATGTCACCCTTCTGAATACCTACCTTTTCCTCACTTGCGGGCGCATCCGGGATTATATCTTTTACCCGGAGCCCATCTTCCCTGTATTCGGTATCGTAAATTATTCCAAGAGCACCCGTTGTTTCCCTTTTACCTCCACGCTTCCATATTCCGAGATGAGAGGCATTCAATTCGCCAATCATCATAGCAATAACGCTGTGAAAACCACGTATTGTGCGCATATGAAGGGCAAAGTCCTTGTATTTATGATACATTGCCTTCCAGTCTACTTCGTGAAAATCGCTGTCGTAGAATCCATCCTGTAATGCCCACCACGCTTCATTTAAAACCTGTTCCTTTTCTTGAGCTCTATCTATTTCTATCTCAACATTGAAACTATGTGGAATTGACTTTGCAGTGGCAATCTCAGCATTATAAATCCTTCCCTCACCTGAGAGATAATAAATTTTCTTCTTGTCTTTTGAAACGAAGAACTGTTTTGGGTGAACATCATTTTTAGTAACCCTTTTCAGTTCCTTCCCGCGCCAGTCTACAGTCCAGATATCATGCTTATCCTGGGTTTGAGAATAGATGGCAAATTGTTTACCATCCGGAGACTGGGCAACATAATAGTAGTATCCTGATACTTTTGTTACGGTATGAATCCTTTCTTCAATATCCTCAAAATCTATCGTTACCGTGATATCTTCTTCCTTTAGGGAATCGGGCTCCTCTTTTTTCCAGTATTCCTCATCCTTCTCCTCGTCTTCCTTGTGGAGAAAAACATACTTCATCCAGATATCACCCGTCGCATTCCGTGAAGCAAAGGCAATTCTTCTTCCATCTGCACTCCACATAGGTTTATAATCGTCGTTTGGATGGTTTGAAATATTGAGTGGTTCCTTAGTGCCATCTACCGGGACAAAAAAGATATCTTCTCTCCAGCCAAGCGTTGTCCTGCTGAAGGTGAGCCATTTACTGTCAGGAGACCAGTCAATCCAGAGAACGTCGTTATCAGGACACAATTTTATGCTGTTTTCCCCATTCTTATCCATAACATATAGTTCCCTATTGTTTCTGAAATAGACAATCTTCTCACCATCTGGAGAAAAAAACGGTTTTTTTGCTGTGCCGTCTGTATTCAGGGTTTTCTTTATCTCAAAAACAAGGTCATCATAAAACCTTTTTTCTGTTTCAGGTTCTATGGTGTAGATATCCATATCGCCATCTTTCATAGACGAATAGATAAGCATCTCCTTTTCAGGGTGCCATGAGATGTGTTTCTCTAAATAAGGAGTATAAGTGATTCTAACAACCTTCCCTGTCTCATTATCCTTTTTAAACTCCATTACAAAAATTTCACCGTGAACAATGAAAGCGATTTCTTTTTCATCAGGAGAGAGCACGAACTCAGACACATCCTTTGTAAATGTTTTAAAATAATATGGATTCTCTTTGTAATCTTCAGTAATGGTAACGTTCAATCGCTTCTTTTCGTCCGAAAAGACATTGTATGTATATAAACAACCAAAGGCTTCATAGACTATCAGCCTTCCGTCCCAGGAAATTTCCGGGAAATGGATGTCTTCCTCCTCGAACGTTACCTGTTCCTGTAATGAACCGTCAGGATTCATTCGCCAGATATTGTTGACCAATTCCTCTCCCCTGTTACTGAGGAAATATAACTTTTTATCAAATGAGGAATACATCGGATAGCCATCCCTTGCTGGAGAATCTGTTATCCTTTCGGATTTTCCATCAGGCAGTGTTTTGAGCCAGATATCACTGTCTGCACCACCCCTGTATTTCCTGCGCCACCAGGCTGCTCCGCCTCTTACGTAGTAGAATTTCTTTCCCTCAGGAAGAAAGCAGATATTTCCTGCACTGAATGTTGTAATTTGTTCAGGTAGCTCCCCATTCAAGTGAATTTTGTAAAGTGACCATCGTAAGTTGTGTCTGTGGGAACCGAACAGGATATACCTACCATCAGGTGTCCAGCCGTAGAGAGCATCGTATGTGGAGTAGTATGTGAGTCGTTTTGGCGGAAAGCTGCCACCTGAGGGAATAACACAAATGTCATCGTTTCCCCATCTATCTGTTTCAAATGCAACCCATTTTCCGTTCGGTGACCAGAAGGACTTGCTTTCGTATCCATCACTTACGGTCAATCGCTCCGCTCTTCCTCCACCAGCATCAACAACCCAGATGTCCCCGTAATATGAAAAAGAGATTTTACTCCCATCTGGTGAAGGAGCAGGAAACCTTGCTCCCCAAACCTCTCCGGCATTTATGGGTGTGTTCAGTAATAAAGTGATAAAAAATACCAATGTAAGAGTTATAATATTTTTCATACTGGGAATATACAACAATAATAGTAGTTTGTCAAGTAGATACAGAACCGCAACCATTTTATTGCTATCAAAGTTTTGAACTTTTGAAGGACCGTCCCTTTGGCTGCAATTTTTTTTTATCTCTTCTATTCTCTTCCAATCCCTGTTAATTTTGTTTTTTCCTTGATATGGCATAAAAACCTTTGTGCCTTCGTGGCAAAGAGGTTGCTGAAAAAGTCACTTTCTGTCACCCTGAACTTGTTTCAGGGTCTCATAATTGGCCGATTTTTCGAGATGCTGAAATAAATTCAGCATGACAATTTACG
>SOKM01000332.1 GCA_004375785.1 Candidatus Cloacimonadota bacterium
TACCTTATACTTGATTGAAGCGTAGAACTGCACACCACCTTCAGTATATCCCTGCCAGATTTCATATCTCTGGTCCATGATATTATCTACTTCAAATCTTAATGCAAGGTTTTTGAGAATCTGATATTCAACACCACCATTTAATGAGAAGACATCTACTGTATCGGTATGCGTTTCAATTGAAAACGCACTGTTGAGACTCGTAAAAGGAACAACTCGAGGAATTCCCTTATAGGAAATTTCCGCATCAAATTCAGAAACAGGCTCGTATAATAGTTTTTCCCTTGGGCTATAACTTCCCTTCAATTCTAAAATGAATTTTTCTATTACTGCATCGACTCCAGTCTCTATCATATCGCTTTCACAAGATAGTGTTGGGACATAACCTTGATTATGATCATAACGTAATGGAAAATCCTCGTATTTTATATGAGAATAAGCAATCCTAAATAAAACCTTTTGCCATCTTCCCTCCACTCCTCCCTCTATTTTTTCTTTCTCACAAATCGAATAGTTAATATTATTAACAAGAGGATATCTCTGGTAGATAGAAATAAGTGTATTTATCTTTTGATCTTTCATATACATTATGTATGGATACAAATCCAAACCAGGAAAAACTGTCTTAATTGAAACAAGTGGGTCAGCTTTAAATGCATCCTCTGCAAGAAAAACTCTTATTCCAGGAGCAAGAACAATCTTCCCATTGAAATTCTTCTGTAATATTATATCAATCATCGTATTTGTACTTGAGCTTTTCTCTCCGCTTCTCTCTGCACTTTTACTCGCTCCTTCACCAAGAACACGAGCATTTATATCAGCAAAATCAAAGGTATTTCTATAACTCACTGAATATGAATATAGATTCTCTTCTACTGTTCTTGGTATCACAATAGGCATCCCAAAATACCGATCTAAAAAGACATTCATCGAATACTGACCAGAAATAAGTAAATCTACCTGAAGGTCAGGTTTTGCCAACAATTTTACTCCACCTTGATGAGTAGTAAAAGTATCATAAGTAGAAATATTTTCCTTGAGAAGATTATCATAATTATAAAAGATATTTCCTGATACATAGGAGTTCTCTTTGTTCAGTACGCCTTTAATTTTGAAGAAATCTTTATTTACTGAATGGTCTTCTGCCCAACCTTTTCTTCTGAAGTCGGTGAAGCGGAGCGAAAGAAGCCCCATTTTATTCCGTAATCCGCAATCAAGGAAAACCTTATCCGCCCACCAGTTTCCTGCTCCTGCATCTAAAAGAAGCCAGTGACTTGTGATAATTTCAGCCCCTCCTGTTCTCTTTTTATGTGATGGAAATCGAATTTCTGGAGAGAAGAGTCTTGAAAGGGGAAAGAGATTTCCCTGGCTTATATATGGATAAAAATCCTTTTTGGGACTGAACTGCATCTTCCCAAGATATGTACCGTAAATAATAACCTCGGGAAGCTCCAGTCCCTCGTCTTTGTCCTCTGAACTCAGGATTACAGGGAATGTAAAAAGACTAAGGATTAATAGTTTTAAGCCTATCCTTTGCACGAATAGTAAGCGTTTTATCATCATTCCTTTCTATTACTTCCTTGTAAAGACTCAAAGCATCCTGCTTCTTCCCCATCTTCAGAGCAGTCTCTGCAGCCTCATATATAGCCTTTGTGGTAAAGGGAGAATTTGGAAGATTATATTTTATTTTCAGGAAGGTCTTGAGCGCTTCCTTATCATTTCCCTGCTTTTCAAGCACCTTGCCCTTCATAAAATATGCTTCAGGTATAATCTCACTTTCTCCTGTCTTTTCAGCCTGCTCATAAAGGGAAAGTGCCTGGCTTAACTTTCCATCATCTAACATTATATTCCCAAGACGAAGGAGTGCCTTTCCTTTCCATTTCCCCTCTGCAGCATCCCTTACCTCCTCAAAGGTTTCTATAGCCTTTTCTTTATAATTGAGTTTTAAGTAAACCTCGCCTTTTATAAAGACTATCTCAAAATCCTCGTCTGTTTTAGGTTCTTTAGTTTTCTCGAGGAACTCTAAACTTTCTGAATATTTCTTTGCTTCAAACAGAACCTTGCCGAGAAGGAGAACCGCTTTTGAAACCATCCTGCTTCGAGGAAACTCATCTATAATCTCCCTCAATTTTTTCTCTGCCCCATCATTCCTTTTAAGTGATTTAAGAGACCGCGCCTGATAGTAAAGTGCGAGTGGCTTCAGTTTTTCATGCTCAATCTTCCCGTATTCCTCTTCTGCCTCTTTAATCTTACCTGAATAGTAGAACATATCTGCCTTCAGCAGGGTTATTCTTTCGGAAAGATATGTTCCTTCAAATCGAGCAATGTATGTATCAGCAAACTCTGCCGCCCTCTTTACTCCATCCTTCCTCTGTATGCACTTCATAATACCGTTAATGGGTACGACTGCAGCAGTATCAGCGGGGAGTTTAAGCATTTCTACCATTTTCTGGTAATGTAGTCTTGCATTGTCAAAATCACCGATGTCAAAATAGTTGTCTCCAGAAAGTGAATAACTTCTACCAACATATTCACTTGAAGGATATAATTTCCTTAAAGATTCCATTGTATGGGAAGAGCCCTGGTAATCTGCAAGTTTTCTCAATGCCTCGCCCTTTTTGAAATATGCATTATCAGCCAGGTCTCCCATTGAAAAATCTTTGAGCATTTCTTCGTAGGTCTTGATAGCATCCCTGTATCGTTTAATCCTATAATAGGTATTTCCAAGTTTAAACAAACTTACCTCTCTCGTACCCTTCTCTTTGGTTGCCTTTTTATAATTGGAAATTGCCTCACTGAATCTACCCGCATTATAGGCAGCATCTCCAAGTGTAAGATAGTCTTTTTTCTCACCCTCGACTCCTTTGACTTTTTTCAGGATGGCGTAAGCCTCCTTATCCCTCCCCAGTTTCGAAAGTGTCCATCCTTCGCCCATCAATGCAAGTTTTGCCTCTCGTGTTTCAGGAAAATTGGTTTTCACATTTCTGTATCGTGCAAGTGCATCCTTCCATCTCTTCAGTTTGTATGCACATTCAGCAAAGAGGAGCATTGCTTCCTTTCTGTCTTCTCCATCCTGATAGTTGGTTAAGTAGATATTAAAATATTCCTCTGCTTTTTTGTAATCTTCTATTTTAAAGAGGGATGATGCAAGCCTATAGATTGCATCCTTCCTTACCCCGTTTTTCTCTTCTGTAAGAATTTGTTTGTATATTTCTATTGCTTCCTGGTATTGCTTCCTTTCAAAACGACTGTTTGCTTTAAGAAGCATTGCCTTCCATTTTCTATTTGTCCCTTCCAATACATAAATAAGACTATCTGCCCTCTCTGTTTTCTTCGACTCATAAGCGATTCTTGCCAACTCATAAATTGCATCATTTCTATAACCACCCGCCTCTTTAATCGAGGCAAGGTTTTGAAACTGCTCGACTGCCTCTTGTTTCTTTCCCTGTCTCTCAAGTATTATACCCGACCAGTAGAAAGACGGGTAATAGAGTTTACTTCTTCTCTCTACCATTCTGAAATATTGTAATGCTTTTTCGAATTTTCTCCGTTCGAGATATGTCCATCCAATATAATACAACGCAGGATTCTTATATTTTGAATCCGGGAATTTCTTAATTATCTGCTCAAATATCTCTATTGCTAAATCCCCCTTTCCCTTTTTCATATAAACCCTTCCCGTATAAAATAAAGATTTCTCGTAGAGTTTTCCTTTAGGATAGTTTTCTCTATAGTTATTCAAAACGGCTAATGAACTATCAAATGAGCCTTCTTCAAATGCTATCTCACCGATTGAGACGAAAGCATCCTCAACAAGCGAACTGTTTGGGAAACTGTCGATGAGAATCTTGAAAAATCTTACTGCTTCGTTAAATTTCTTTTCGTCTCTGTAACTGAACCCGAGTGAAAATAGGGAGTAATCATAGAACCTGCCTTTGGGGTATCTTTCTATACAAAGATTATAGTAATACCTCGCCTTCTCATACTCCTTCAAATTGTAATAGGTTTCTCCAAGCCAGAACAGGGCATCCTCAGCTTTCTCGTTCTCAGGATAAATCTTTATGAAACGCTCGAAAGTCTCTTTTGCTTTTTCGTAATCCTTAAGTTTGAGGTAGAGCTCACCCATCCTTTCTTGCACAAATGGAGTAAATGAAGACAATGGGAAGAGATGTATAAATTTCTTAAACGAAGAGAGTGCATCAGTATATTTTCCTTGAAGGAAAAGACAATCGTATGCAAAGTAGTATGCCTCAGGAACATCTGGTGAATCACTGTTTTTCTCGGCAAACTCGATAAATTCATCGTAAGCAATCTCATAGAGCCCTTCATTCATAAGTTTCTTTGCAAGTGTAAAGTCGTCTTTATCTTCGGCAAGAGAGGGATTAGCGAAAAAGAGTAACAATGTCAAAAAGAAAAAGTACATTAAGAAACATCTTTTATCTATAATAGTCTCTTCCGCTTTAATCCTTATCCTTCTTATGTAAAACATATTTTATATTAATAACATTTTATATCGAAAGGTGTTCCCAAATTTTTATGTTTTTTATTTCTCTCATTCTACAGATTTTCTTCATCTTCTATTTTTATCCCATACTGACTTTCAACAAATAACTACAAATAACGACTAATATACATCTAATAACAATTACTCGCGACTGGGAAGTCCCTTCTACACTCCCATCCCAAGTAGTTTATTCAGTGCCTCTATATTCTCTTTTGCCTCCTTATTTTCGGGTTCAAATTCCAGAACCTTATTAAATTCCGATATTGCCCTCAGAAGCCAGGCTTCTTCATCCGTCTTCTCTTCGTACAATTCCTTTTTATTAATATCCTCACGTGCTGCCCTCATACAGGCGAGCCCGAGATTGAAGTGTGCAGATGCATCCTGAGCATCCAATTTAATGACCTCCTCAAATGACTCTATTGCATCCTTCAGTTGACCATTCTCTAAATAATCTACACCTTGATTGAAGATTTCTTCCACTTTTTTATTCTCTTTTTCCATCCAAATCTCCTTTCAACATCATAATATATGTTCTCAATATTATAAACGAAACAATGAATAATGTCAAGAAAAAACAAAATTAACACAGAACTCAGGTTCGCAGGCT
>SOKM01000092.1 GCA_004375785.1 Candidatus Cloacimonadota bacterium
TTGTCAAGTCCTTTTTTCATGGCAGAAAGGTACCTGCTGGCACCTATTTCTATGAACTAAAAGCAGGCAAATTTGCTTATTGCTTCTTCCATACTTCTGTTCCCAGAACGCCCCCTGCTTTGTGCGCTGTCCATCTTCCGGTAAGTTTGCCGTCAGCTTCTATTGTGTAAGTAACGATGCCAAACCCTGGTGGTTGGGGCGCAGCATAAGCTACGGCGAAAAGGTCATTATTTGCCAAGCCAACCCCAATGTAGTTTTCCGCTTCACCAATGCTCCAATTGACATCATAAACTTTTCCTTTTTTGATAACGGATACAGTGCCGCTATATTTAATAGTTGACTCAACAGCAGGACTTGTCCCTGAAATTTTATATGTGCCTTCTACTGGTTGTGATGGTGAAATTAATTTATAGTTTTCTGTGGGTGGTGTAACATCTGATTTATAACAGATCTCTGTTCCTGTTTTGTTATCTGGATGTATAACCCAGACACCATTCAACCATTCTTTGGTAGAGATTTTATAAACAACAATACCAAACATTGTTCGGTCATCATTAGCAAAAGCTACAGAAAGGATGTCACCATCAACCAGTCCAGTACCATCATAACTACCCTCTCCGACCTGCCACTTAATCTCGTAGGCATCAATAACTTTTCTAATGGTAAGTTTGCCCTTGTATTTCGCTCCGTTGGGGTTTATTCCTTTAATATCATAAGAACCTACCAGTTTATTTTGTGTTTTGGAAAATATTTTGCCCCGTTTTTCGGCGACTTCTTCTTCCTTCTGCGAAGGTGATTTATCCTTTGATATACAGGAGACTATTAAACTAAGAACGAGAAGAAAGAGCAACGATACAATCAAACATTTCTTCATTTCTTCACCCCCTTTCCTTATGCATTCTATCTGCACATGTTTTTTACAGTTTTCTTACATTTAAGAAAGATATAACATAAAAGCTGGAATGTCAACAAATTTTGTTTTTTTATTGACAAATTGAGAAAAAATGATTATATTAAATTAGAGACAATTAGAATATTTAAGGGAAACAAGAAGAAGAAAAAAAGGAGGTGGTTTAAATGACCAGAGTAACAATATTGGTCATAGTTGTATCTGTCTTACTTGCATCTCTTATTTCTGCCGAGTCCTGGCTCCATACAGATTGGTCGGGAGGACCAGGGCAATTGAGCTGGAGTGATACAACTATGTTTTATGAAGGAGGGTATGTAGATTGGCTTACAAGCCCAGGAGACCTTCTACTTGAATTTCCTGTATGGACTTACGGTTCTTTCCCTTTTACTACACCCACATATACGCTTCTTCTGCAACCTGCCGATAGCACCATATATGCAGGTGGTTCATGGGGAGATATATTCAGATACTTTCCACAATATCAAATGTGGCAACTGATCTGGTCACTTCCTGGAGATGTTAGGACACTGCTCCGAGCGAATGGTGCACTCTATGCAGGATGTTCAGGCTCTAATGAAATTTTTATGTCTATTGATGCGGGCTCTTCCTGGGTTGTAGTTGGAATGCTTCCTCCCCATGTAACAAATGTCTGGTCTCTACTGAAGAACAACGGAACTTTCATTGCTGGAACAGGTAGTTCTGCAGATGGCGAAATCTACCGTTCCACAGATGGGGGTCAGAATTGGGAACCAGTTTTTTGGTTACCTGATGGTGATGTATTTTGTTTGATTCAGGCACAGGACAGTATCCTTTATGCAGGGGTTTCCTGGTATGATGGGTCGCAAAAGGGTGATGTTTACAGGTCGACTGACGGTGGCTCTCTCTGGGAGCCAACAGGAGAACTTCCGACAGCCTGGTCAGTTTACTCTTTGCTTCAGGCAACAGATGGAGCACTCTATGCTGGTACATATCCATTCGGTGATGTTTTCAAATCAATAGATGTTGGAACAACCTGGGTCAACACAGTAAATCTGGAGGGCGCAACTGGTGTTCATTCTCTAATTCAATCAACAGACGGTCCAATCTATGCAGGTTCATCCTTTTACGGCGATATCTTCGAATCAACAGACAATGGAACAAGCTGGTATAAAACATCTTACTCTGACTCCTGGAGTAAACCAAATTGTGTCAATGCATTGATACAAACAATGGATGGCACACTCTTTGCAGGAACAGATATTGCAAATTCGGCAGAAGGTATTATCTGGGGTGTCTATGGTTCGCCTTATTCGTATGATAATTACCTGACATCGTCTATTTACGATGCTTATGAGAATGAAGATTTTGGAATAATGATGTGGGACTATGCAGCAAATGGTTGTGATGTGGAGATGAGGGTGAGAACAGACACCTTATTAGATATGTCTACTGCTATGGATTGGGATTCCTGTGCATGGCTGGTTAATGGAGAAGACATATCAAATGTGAACTCAGTTACAGATGGGGAGAGATATATTCAATACAGAGCATATCTAAGAAACCAGCATCCTTTTAACACAACTCCTGTCCTACATTATGTATCTCTTCAATATATAACTGGAGTTGAAGAGGAGAAGCCAACATATTCTTCAGAAACATCTTCCTTTTCTCTTAATCAAAATTCTCCAAATCCATTCAGGACTTCCACTACCATTACCTTTACCCGACCAAGAGTATCAGAACATCAGAATACCAGAATCTCAGAGAATATAGAGTTGAAAATTTACGATTTGAGTGGGAGGTTAGTGAAAGACTTTTCACTGGGCACTCGGCACTGGGCACTCGGCACTGAAGTAACCTGGGATGGACGGGATGACAATAACAAAAAACTCTCTGCGGGCACTTATTTCTATGAACTAAAAGCGGGTAAATTCAAAGAAACAAAAAAGATGACAGTAGTTCGGTAGCCACAGGTTTCGTTCTGCGAAAACGTAGCGCCGGGGCTTGCCATGTTACCATACGGTACATGGCCTGTCCCCGGCAAATAAGGGTGGACTGTGTGTCTGCCCTTATTTCTCACAATGACCTAATGACCAATTAACCAATGACTATTGACCTAACTGCAGCTCTGTCTTAAATTACAGCCTGACACCGATAGTGATGGATAATCCCTGTATATCAATCTTATCTTTAAGTACGGGGTAATAGAAGTTCCCCTTGAGAACCGTAACCTTATTCTCTATTGAAAGAGAAGGTTTTAGTATATACCTCAATCCAAAAACAACTGTAAAGCAGTATCCATTTCCCCTATAATTGTCCCACGATGTAATTTTCCAACCTGGTGCATAATAAACACTCTTTGATTGTTCATGGAAATAGACCCAGTTTATACTTGCTCCGGCAAAAGGTGAAAGGTTTTTCTCTTTTAAGATATAATTAAGTTCAAAACCTGTAAGAGTAAGATATTTTGATGATATGGAACTTATTAATTCTGTTCCAGCTAATGGTACTTTGTATAGACTTTCTCCCTTGTTCTTCAGGACTGTAAATCCTATTGATGCTCCAAGTTTTTCTCCCGTAACAAAAATTATACCTATTCCACCTCCGAAAGACTGCGGGAAGTCTCTGAGTTTAGCGTAAGAAAGAGAGATTTCCATACCAAGCCTCTCTTCCTCGATAGAAGGAGCAGAGAAAATAAAAGAAACTGCAAGAATAATTGAGGGAATCACGGTTTTCCTCTCTATTTCCCTGGAAACGGAAATCCGATTTTTCCTTTTGAGAATTGTTTCATCATCTTTTTCATCATCTCAAAATCTTTTAGAAGTCTATTAACTTCTCTGACAGTGGTTCCACTACCAATCGCTATCCTTTTCCTTCTGCTTCCATTTATAACCTTTGGGTTGCCTCTTTCATCAACAGTCATAGAATTGATAATTGCCTCTATTCTTTTTATGGCATCGTCATCAACATCCATTTGCCCCATTGATTTCATACCTGGAATCATCCCTGCAAGCTTTTCAAGTGGACCAAGTTTCTTCACCATCTTTATCTGCTTTCTAAAATCCTCCAGTGTAAAACGGTCCTCCTTGAATTTTTTTGCAGCCTCTTCAGCCTCCTCTTTATCTATAACCTCTTCTGCTCTTTCTATAAGAGTTGAGATGTCACCCATTCCAAGTATTCTTGACGCCATCCTGTCTGCGTGGAAAAGTTCGAGGTCATCGGGTCTCTCCCCTGTTCCTATCAATTTTATTGGTTTACCTGTAACATATTTCAAAGAGAGTGCAGCACCTCCCCTTGCGTCGCCATCCATCTTTGTCAGGACAGTTCCGTCAAAATCTACCTTTTTTTGGAATTCCAGTCCTATGTTTACGGCATCCTGCCCGGTCATTGAATCAAGAACAAGCAAGACCTCTTTAGGTGATAAAAGTTTTTTTAATTGAACAAGTTCCTCGAGCATCACATCGTCAATGTGCAGCCTGCCTGCAGTATCAAGGATAACAGGGGTTAAACATTCCTTCTTTGCAGATTCTAGAGCTCCCTTTCCGATCTTTACAACTGTCTTTTCTTTTATTTCGTAAAACGACAAGTTATTCTGCTCCGCCATAATCTTTAATTGCTCGACTGCAGCAGGTCTTTTCAGGTCACAGGGAACAAGAAGCGACCTTTTGCCTTTTTTTCGCAAAAAATTTGCAAGTTTAACAGCTGTGGTGGTTTTTCCTGAACCCTGTAATCCAATGAGCATAACCACTCCGGGTCTGCCGTCAGCTTTAATCTCTATCTTTTTTTTAGTGGAAAGAAAATCCCTAAGTTCTTCATAGACGACTTTTAAGAGGGTCTCTCCAGGAGTAAAACTTTTCAGTACCCTTTCTCCTGTGGCACTCTTTTCAAGTCTTGCAATGAATTCTTTTACAACCTTATAGTTTACATCTGCCTCAAGAAGCGCAAGCCTAATATCCTTCAAGCCTTTCTCGACATCCTTCTTTGAGAGTTTGGCTTTTCTTCCAAGTTTTCTGAAGATTTCACTCAGTCTTGCAGTGATATTATCAAACATTTTTTCTTGTCACCCCCACTTTAATTCTCCCCCATCAAAGAGGAGAAAAATAATGAATAATGAGAAGAGATTACATTCTTTTTCTCCTTTTGTCAAGAGAATTTTGCCACGTTGCAGATAAATCGAAAGTAGAATTAACAATGTGTTTTTATGCTTAAAAAATCATCCG
>SOKM01000100.1 GCA_004375785.1 Candidatus Cloacimonadota bacterium
GAACGATTGCAATAGATATCGATGGTTTCGGAAATTTAATAGAGGGAAGTGTTATATTGTTTCCTTTTAATGTAAGTGTATCGCCTGTTTTTGTAGATTTCAACTTAACAAGTGCGCATATTGAACCTGGTAAAAGTTTCTTTGCCTCTTCTCTCTCCTTGCCATTGAGCAAATAAATCTGGTTTACTTTTTCCGTCGTCCCTTTTGTGGTATTCAAGACCTCTATGCCCGGTGTAAGTTCTCCAGAAAAAACTCTTATATAATTAAGCTCACCTAAATGAGGTTCAAAAATGGTCTTGAAGACAAGCGAGGCAAAAGGCTCATTAATTTTTAATATTCTCTCTCTCCCTCTCTCTGTAACATTTACTTCCTGCCTTTCTTCAGGTGAAGGAAGGAGTTGAGCAATACTTTTCAATAAAGTGTCCATACCAATATTATGGTAAGCATCACCACATAGAACAGGATGCAATTCTCCATTTACCACGCCTTTTTTGAGTATTGATGCAAGTTCTTCTTCCTTAATCTCTTCATCGGCTAAATACCTTTCCATCAAATCTTCGTCCGTTTCGACAAGCCCCTCCACAAGATTCTTGCTCATCTCATCTACCCTTTTCTTCTCATTATCAGGAACTTCTATCCCCTGGCTCTTCCCATCTTTATAGATAAATGCTTTTTTGGTAAGGAGATTGACAACACCAGTGAAGTTCTCTCCTCCCCCAATTGGAATTGTGAGCGGGACAATTCCCAATTTAAACACTTCTTTTATCTCTTTAATAACGTTAAAAAATTGAGCGTTCTCTTTTTTTAAGCCATTGACAAAAATTACACTCGGAATAGAATACTCTTTTGTTAACTCCCATACCCATTCACTACCTACTTCAACACCTGAATTCGAATCAATCAGTATAATTGCCCCATCACTTACCGAAGCGGCAGAGATTACTTCTCCTCGAAAATCTGCATATCCTGGCGTATCGAGAATATTAACAAAAATATCGCTCCAGGTAAAGTGTCCAACTGAAAGAGAAACCGTTATCTTTCTTTCTATTTCAAGTGGGGAGTAATCCATCGCACTGCTCCCTTCATCCACCCTCCCCAACCGTGTTCTTGCTCCGCTGTTGAAAAGCATTGCTTCTGCAAGTGTGGTCTTCCCCACTCCACCGTGTCCACAGAGCATAATATTTCTTATATCTTTCACCTTATATTCTTTCAAAGCAGAACCTCCTTATATTAACACTTTTCTATTTATTTTTTCACTCTTTAACATACTATCTCTTTAATGTCAATATTTTTCTTTAATGTTTGATGAGGTTCTATAATCTCTTTCTCTTCAATTCCAACATCAGGTTTTGTCTTTATAAGATAAACATCTTCATTTTAACTCCTCATTTTTGAAGAGTAGCTTCTACAGAATCAGATGGAAGAGACAATACCCCATCTACAAAAACAGCAATCTTGAAATATGTATCGGAAACATATTCTAGTGTGTATTCAGGGTTACTCAGTTTTATTGGATCATACAAAACTGTATACCAACGAGTACTGGAACTATCTTTTCTATAGATATAGTATAGACTATCATGACCTTGTGGGGAAATCCATTTTAATGTAAAAGAACTATCCCCTTGTTCCACCCACAAACTCTCAGGAGAAGGAGGAACAGGGTCAGGTAATCCTTGCTGAGATGTTGCATAGATAGTATCAGAGAAATAACTTACAGGATGGTCTGACGCATACAGATAGTAACTATATCTTTCTCCATTTGAACAAGTTGTATCAAGAAATATCCCCCACATCGGGAAACCATAAAGATAATGGTAAACTGAATATGCCCCAATTGCTTTACTTTTGCCATCTTCTATTCGATAAATAATAAATATACTCTCTATTTCATAACCTTCTTCTAAATAATGCCACTGTAGATATATCCTTTTATCGCCTGGAAATGCTTCAAATAAATCAAGACCAATCCTCAGTGGAGCACCCTTGTCATGCGCACAATCCAAGAAAAAAATTACCCCAAAGCACACTATCAAAACCTTCAAAATATTTTTTTCATTAGGGGACGGGGTTTGACGATATGACACTTTTTTTACCCTCCTCTCTTTTTCCTCTCCCTTTCCTTTGCTTTCGCTCTCTTGTACATCTGTCCCAATGAGCTGAATTTTAAATTGCTAAATGGCTTATATTCAACTATTTCCTTATATTCTAATCCACCCTCCTCCTTTAGTAATCTCAAAAGTTCATATCTGAATGCTCTGCCTGCTTTGCTGTTGTAATCTATCTCATCCACTCTTATCCCTTTGTCAATCTCAAATCTCTTTATCAAACTATCTGGTAACTCAAAATCAGCTTCCATATGTCTCATTCTTTTTGATGCCTCTATCTTTTTTCTCCTATCAAATCTATGCACCGCTTTGGTTATAAATGCTCCATCACCCAGAACTTTACCGACCCTTGTCTCCTTTACTGGCATTCCCTCTCTACCTGCCCATTCCTTTAATAGATTATTAAATTCATCCTTATCACTAAAAAGCTCTTCCACAAATCTGTTTTCTACTGTGTCTGATACCATACCAGTGAAGTATTCATTTATGCTTGACCATCGATAGTCATAAGGATTCTCAACTAAACCAGCCCTCACAGAATTCAATAATACGTATATTATTGCTATCTTTAAATATTTATCCTCCCCTATTAATGTCGATTTATACCTGTCCTGAAATACATACCCTTTTCCCTTTTGGGTCCCCCTGTAATTCATCGCATATTGACCATCTAATACCCTCATTAATTCTGACATCTTACCACTTGTATTCTGAATTACTAAATGAAAATGATTATCCATTATGCAGTATGCATATACTACTATTTTATAAATTCTTGATTTTTCCTTAAGTAACTCTAAAAATCTAACCTTCAACTTCTTATCAGAAAATATGTTCTCGCCTTTATCACCTCTGTTCATCACATGATGATATGCTCCGATATACGTAAGTCTACTATGCCTCATTAATTATTCTCCTTTCTACTTCCAACACTAAAAATGTCATATCGTCAAACCCCGTCCCCGATTTTTCCGATTTCGTCCCCGATTTCTACTTTATTGCTATCATTTTTTTCAGTGCTTTTTGTGCTTTCTTTATCGTATCCTTCTCTATCTCTATCTTATATTTCATCTCCATCAAGCTGTGGTATACATCTTCAAGACGGGTTCTTTTCATATTAACACATACTGGTCTTCGTGATGGCAAATAAAACTTCTTTTCAGGGTTTTCCCTCCTCATTCTGTTCACAAGCCCCTCTTCAGTTCCAACAATGAACTCTTTTATTTTGCTCTTTTTTGCAAGATTTATCATCCCCATTGTCCCAAGGACAAAATCAGCAATTCTTACGACCTCTGGTTTTGTCTCAGGATGCACCATCACACGAGCGTCAGGATGTTTCCTTTTCTGTTCTTTAATGTCACTAAGTCTTATGAATTCATGAACATAACAATATCCATACCAGGGAATTATCTCTTTTTTTGTCTGTCCAGCAACATACGAGGCAAGGTTTTTATCCGGAATAAAGATTATTCTTTTTGGTTTCAAACTCTCTACAACCTTAACTGCATTTGCAGAGGTGCAGCAGATATCAGACTCCGCTTTTACATCTGCAGATGTGTTTACATAACATACAACCTTTGCATCCGGATATTCATTCTTCATCTCCCTCAATTCTTCCACTGTAATCATATCAGCCATAGGACATCCAGCATCCAGACGAGGAATCAATACTGTTTTTTCCGGTGAAAGAACTTTAGCACTCTCTGCCATAAAGTTAACACCGCAGAAAACGATGATTTTCTGTGGTAGTTTCGCTGCTCGACGGCTCAAATCAAGAGAATCTCCAAGATAATCCGCTATCTCATGAACCTCTGGTCTCTGATAATTATGAACCAGAATTACCGCATCCCTCTCTTTTTTTAATCGTTTGATTTCTTTATTGAGTTTAGTGAGTGATAAATCCACAATTGCCCCCATTCCCTCATCAATTGTAATAGACATCTGTCTTATGTCTTCAAGCGTGATAGAATCAATGAAGTTTGTAATTACTTTTCCGAGGTTATCCCAGCATACCTTACAAATACATCTATCCATCCTATCACAATAATCCTTATTTGCACTGCATTTAACCGGAGTCACCTCTAATTCAGTTACACGCAGAATGTCGCCAAGACATATTTCTTTCGGTTCTTTTGCAAGTATATACCCTCCTTTGACTCCTCTCGTTGCCTTCACAATATTCGCTTTTTTCAAAATGATGAAAATTTGTTCGAGATATTTCTCGCTAACCTCCTGCCTTTCTGCGACCTTGCTCAATGGGACAGGTTTTACCCCACCACCATTCACCATAATATCTAAAAGTGCCCTTACACAATAACGGCTTCTTGTTGATAACCTCATTCCATCTCCTTTTTCATTTTATTAAATATACCATATCCGCTATAAATTTTCAAGGTTTTTATTAGTTTTTTCTTGCTTTCAGGCAAATATATATATATAATAAAATGTTAAAAAAGTTGTCTTATTGGTCTTATTAGTTTTATTGGTTTTATTGGTTCAACATAAAAAATAACAATGAAATGCCTGAAGTGTGGTAAAGATAATCCAGGAGGTTCAAAGTTCTGCAATCAATGTGGCATTCTTCTCCCCGTCTCTTCTGTTAAAGCTGATCATCTCCGCTTCGCACGAGTGCATATACCTCAAAAACTAAGGAAGAAGATGACCACTCTCAGGGCTGATAGTGAAAGAAAGAATGTTACTATTCTCTTCGCAGATATTTCTGGATTTACTGCACTTTCAGAAAAACTCGATCCTGAAGAGGTGACGGAACTTATAAATAATTGCTTTGAAGCTTTGATTAATGTCATTTATAAATATGAGGGAACCATTGATAAATTCATAGGCGATTGTATAATGGTTCTCTTTGGTGCTCCGATAACACATGAGGACGACCCTGAACGTGCAGTTCATACCGCTTTAGAAATAATGGGCGCACTTGACCGATTCAATGAAGAAGGGGGAACAAAACTTTCCATTCATATTGGTATAAACGCCGGTGTTGTAATTGCAGGAGGGGTAGGTTCAGATCTAAGGATGGACTATACAGTTATGGGAGATACAGTAAATCTTGCAGAGAGATTAATGGGCTTAGCAAAAGATGAAATCTTTGTGAGTGAGTCTGTCTATAAAAAAACGAATTATCTATTCGAAATGAATGGACTTGCTCCTGTGAAAGTCAAGGGTAAGACTAAGAAAATTAAACCATACAGGGTAATAGGGGTTAAGGAGAAACCAAAACGTAAACGGAGAATTTCTGAACTCTATTCCCCCCTTGTAGGAAGAAACGAGGAATTAAACACAATTAGTGCTATTATGAATAAGAGATTAAAAGAAAACGCTGCTGTTTTAGCTCTGATTGGAGAAGCAGGATTGGGTAAGTCCCGACTTATAGAAGAGATGCGAAAAGAGACAGGTAAAAAGTGGCTATGGTTGAATGGAAGGTCATATTCCTATGGGAGCACAACTCCCTTCTGGGTAGTCTTAGAACAGGTCCGCAACTATCTGGGGATTGGCGAATTTGTTCCTGAATTAGATGCAATAAAGAAACTTAAAAGAAAGACAAAAGAACTCTTTGGGGTTAATGCAAACGAGTATCTTCCCTATCTCTCTCTATTTCTATCTATCAAAGTCCCTGAGCATCTTGAGAAAAAGGTAAAATATCTCGATTATGAATCTTTGAGATTGCAGGAATTTGTATCTGTAAAGGCATTTTTCAGAATGATTGCACAAAATAAGCCTTTGATTCTCTATTTTGAAGACATACAATGGCTTGACCCGGAATCTCTTGAACTCATAGGGTTTCTCCTTGAAGGATTAAAAGATACACAAGTTCTTTTCCTGTTTGAGGCAAGACCAGAGAAAGAGACAGGGTTAAATAAAATCAAACCATTTATTCAGAAGATATATAAAAAGAGATATACAGAAATCAGACTGAAACCACTCAATAGCTATGCTGCCAGTGAACTTCTTAGTAACCTTTTAAGTATATCTGACTTTCCTGAGAATTTATCAAGCCTAATACTTGAAAAATCCGAATGTAATCCATTCTATATAGAGGAAATCAT
The DNA here is from genome assembly GCA_004375785.1 of Candidatus Cloacimonadota bacterium. Classification (GTDB taxonomy): domain Bacteria; phylum Hydrothermota; class E44-bin80; order E44-bin80; family E44-bin80; genus E44-bin80. The sequence goes on from SOKM01000100.1 coordinate 6,173, forward strand.
CCACTCATTAATAGATTCTAATATTTTAGTTTTTTCATCTGGCATCTGGACACTAAGCGCTGAGCCCTATACCCTTAGCACTATAGAAGTCCCTGAGACAGTTGAGGCAGTGATAAGAGCAAGGATAGATAAGCTTCCTTTAGTAACAAAAGATATCATCGGTAATGCCTCAGTAATTGGAAGAAATTTCCATTATCAAATTCTCTCTCATATAACCGATATTGAGAAGCTCGATGATGAAATTAAGATTCTTGAGGGGGGGGAATTCATCCTCAATAAAATTTCCCAATTTCCAATTGATTTGGAGTATCAATTCAAACACACTCTAATCAGGGATGTAGCATATAATGGGTTATTGAAAAAGAAAAGAAGGAGAATCCATAGAAAGATAGCAGAATATATGGAGGATATATTTAGAGAGAAAATAAAAGATTACTTTGAAACGCTTGCACATCACTACTATTATGCAGGGCTCCTTGAAAAATCGTACGAATATTATAGAAAGGCGGGTGATGATGCAAAAAAACTCTACCTGAATAATGCGTCAATAGAATACTACGTAAAAGCAATAGAAATTCATAAAAAAATATTCCCCGATAAAAGGGAAAATCTGGCTGAACTTTTTGAAAAAAAAGGCGATGTCCATATAATCAAGGCAGAATACGATGTCGCATTTCAAGATTACAAAAACGCCTCTAATAATTATAAGGATATAGAGAAAAAAGCAGATATAAAAAGAAAAATAGGCGAACTTTTTTTCAATAAGGCAGACTACAATACTGCAATCTCTCTCTATGGAGAAACAATAGATATATTAAGAAATATTCCATCATCTCCCGTTTTATCCAAAACTCTTTTAGATTATGCGTGGCTTTTATCAGTTAGAAAAAGTGAACATTTGCGTGCAGAAAAAATGACAGAACTTGCACTTGCAAAAATAGATAAGAAAAAAGAATCCAGAATTTATGCACAAGGCTTGAATACCCTTGGTGGCATCTTTTATAACAGAGGTAATTATAATAAGGCACTGAAATATTATCAAAAAACACTAACAATCTCTAAGGCATTAAACGACAAAAAGGGTATTGGGACTGCATCAAATAATATAGGGCTTGTCTATCATAATAAAGGCGAACTTGACACCACATTAAAATATTACAAAAGATACCTTGCCATATCAGAAGAGATAGGAGATAAGAAGGGAATTGGGATTGCTTCCAATAATATTGGAGGAGTTTATCATAATAAAGGTGAACTCTCCATTTCATTGGACTATTATAAAAAATACCTTGCCATATCAGAAGAGATAGGCTATAAAAGGGGAACTGCAATTGCTTCCGGTAACATCGGGATTATTTATCGTAACAAAGGTAACCTCGATACTGCATTGAGGTACTACAAAAAATACCTTTCTCTATCAAAGGAGATAGGCTTCAAACATGGAATTTGTTTGGCTTCCTGTTACATCGGAGTTGTTCATCTTTATAAAGGCGAACTTGATACCTCACTCAAATACTATAAAAAATACCATTCTATAGCAAAAGAGATAGATTATAAAAAAGGAATTGGTGATGCCTGTCTTAACATAGGTAAAGTTTGCAGGGAGATGAGAAGGTTCGATAATGCAAAAGAATATCTTGAAAAGGCAGAGGAAATACTACTGAGGATAGGAGACAGAATCAATCTATCAGAAGTTTACGCAAACCTTTCTGAGTTGAATACTGAAAAGGAAAACTTTAAGGATGCTCTGAAAATTGCAGAAAAGGCACTTTCCATTACAAAAGAAACAGGTGCAAAAGAACAGGAGATTTTAGCCTTAAGGGCTATAGGAAAGGCTCTATTTAACGTCAACATGCAGATAGCAGAGAAGTTAAAAGTAAAAAGTAAAAAGTTAAAAGTGAAGTCGAGGAAGGCAATATCTTATCTCAAACAATCAATCTCCCTTGCTAAAGGGCAAAAAAGAGAACTTGAACTTGCAAAATCCCTTTATGAACTTTCAAAAATTCTGAATTGCACAGGTAAAAAGAAGGAAGCAGAAAAATATAAAAAAGAAGCAAAGAGCATCTTCGAGAAGGCAGGTGCAAAGAACTGGCTCTATAAGATAAAAGATATGAAAAATAAGGGGTAGCAACCAGGAGGTTGCTCCTACAAATAACAAAAAAAGTAAGGAGGGTCCACTAAAATCTGTCTTATCTGTGAAAATCTGTATGCTGACTTTGTATCGAAGGTTTTGGAAAAAAGAAAATGGGGAATTTGATAAATACTCAGAGCAAGATACTTGCTGAAATCTTCTCAAAATTAGAAAAATCCACTTTTTTTCAAAGAGTTCTTGGTGAGTTAAAAAAGGAAAAGAGGGTTTTTATAAAACCTGCAGGAAAGCTTTTCTTAGAAATCCTTGCCATAACAATTCAAAAACAGGGATTCTCTCCGGTTCTATTTATGTCTCAGGATGATGAAGAACTCTTCTTTATGCGAGAAGAAATAAGAAATATTTTTCGAAAGAAAACCGGTCTCTTCTATTCTTTCAACAAAGAAGTTTCACTCAATATGGAAGAAATAGAAGATAGGTTCTTAACACTCCACAGAATGCTCACTGGAGATATGGAATTCATTATTACAAACCTTGAGGGATTAATGTTAAACATACCATCTGAGAATATACTTAAAAGATATAGCTTGAGATTTTTCAACAATCAAAAACTCGATTTTTCATTCCTTATCGAAAGTTTTAACAGGATGGGTTTCACCAGAGTTAATACAGTTGGCGAGGTGGGCGAATTCAGCGTAAGAGGATGCATAATAGATATATATGGTTATGGAATGGATTTTCCTAAGAGAATTGAATTCCTTGGCGATATAATTATTTCGTTAAGATCGTTCGACCCTTTCACCCAGAAAACAATAAGAAAAGAGAAGAAATTTACCCTTCTTCCTATAACAGAAGAGTTTGCTCTGGAAAAGAAAAATACCCTCCTTGATTACATCCCTGATAGTTCTCTTTTCATCTTTTCAGAGTATCTTTTTCTTGACGAGGTTTTCCACAAGATACCAGATTTAGCAGGGAAATATCAGATTATTCTCTCAAATGATGGTTTGGATGCAGGGGTTAAGAGACCACAAGAATTCCACGGCAATCTTCGACTTTTTAAAGAATATTTAAGGAAATTGAGGAATAAGACTATCTTTATTGCCTGTGAATCTGATGAAGAAAGAGACAGATGTGAATACCTTTTAAGTATTGAATTTCCAGACCTTATCTTCGATGTTCTGAATATCGGAGAGGGTTGCATGTCAGAGGAATGGGCAATCTCCATTATTACTGACAAGGAAATATTTGGAAAAGGGTTTCATCCGAAAACAATAGAAAAAAAAGAAATTCCCTTCAAACCTGAAACAGTGTCAGAATTAAACCCTGGTGATTACGTGGTTCACGTAGACTATGGTATAGGAGTCTTTGAAAAGATGGGAAAAATAAAACATAAAGGTCAATTGACGGAGTGCCTACTTATAAGGTATGAAGGAGGGGATATTGTTTATGTTCCCATTAGCACTATGTCAAAAGTTAGCAAGTATATAGGACTTATTAAGGGAATTCCGAAGCTTTCAAATCTTTCAAGTATGATTTGGGTAAAGAAGAAAAAGAGTGCAGTGAAGGCAATAGAGGAAATGACGAAGGATTTACTAAAACTCTATGCTGAGAGAAAACTTGTTAAGGGGTTCAGTTATTCCCAGGATACCGTATGGCAGAAGGAACTCGAAGCAAGTTTCCCTTATGAAGAGACAGAAGACCAGTTAAAAGCAATAAAAGATATCAAAGATGATATGGAATCTACCAAACCAATGGATAGACTCGTTTGTGGTGAAGTGGGATACGGGAAGACTGAGGTGGCTGTGAGGGCAGCATTTAAAGCTGTTATGGATTCCAAGCAGGTTCTTCTCCTTGCTCCGACAACAGTTCTTACCGAGCAACATTTTAATACATTCAGAGAGAGATTGAAAAACTTTCCAATGAGAACCGAGATGCTCTCTCGGTTTGTAAAAAAGAGCAAACAGAAAAATATAATCATTGATATAAAAAACGGCAAAGTCGATATTATCATAGGAACACATAGGCTCCTCAGTAACGATATTGAATTTTATGACCCGGGACTCCTTATAATAGATGAAGAACACCGTTTTGGTGTTGCTCAAAAGGAAAAACTGAAAGAAAAAAGGAAAGTGATAGATATCCTGAGTATGAGTGCTACACCAATACCGAGAACGCTTCAATTTTCATTGCTCAACATCAGGGACTTTTCAACAATTGAAACACCACCAGAAGGGAGACTCTCTGTAATCACGAGGATTATCCACTGGAACACGAGACTTATCAGAGAAATAATCCTCAGTGAGATTCGGCGGGGAGGACAGGTCTTTTTCGTCTATAATCGAATTCACGGGCTCAGCTCTATTGCAAAAAGGCTAAAAAATATTGTTCCCGAAGCCAGGATAGCTGTTACACACGGAAGGATGAAACCGTCCATCATTGAAGAAAAAATGCTCGATTTCCTCTCTGGTAAATGCAACCTTCTTGTTACAACAAGCATAATAGAATCGGGACTCGACATTCCAAACGCAAATACTATCATTATTGATAGGGCAGATACTTACGGGCTGGCACAACTGCACCAGTTAAGGGGGAGGGTTGGAAGGTCAAACAGAAGGGCTTATTGTTATCTGGTCGTTCAACAAAAATTAACCATGGAAGCCAGAAAAAGACTCTCTACAATTTACACCCACAGCCATCTTGGTAGCGGCCTTGCTCTCGCTATGAAAGACCTTGAAATAAGAGGTGCAGGAAATCTTCTCGGTAAGAGACAGCATGGGCACATAGCAAAAATAGGGTATGACCTTTATATGAAACTGCTTCAGGAAACAGTAAGGAGACTTAAGGGTGTAAAGACTTCCCAAATGGTAATCTCTGAGGTCGTTTCAAGTTTAACAGCCTATATCCCTTCCACTTATATTGAAGATGAAAGCTCAAGAATAGACCTTTATAGAAGACTTTCAGTTTGTGATATGCTTAATACTGTGAAAGAAATAGAAGGGGAAATGAAGGACAGATTTGGCACCCTCCCGCATGAAGTAGAAACCCTCTTACTGCTTACAAGAATAAAAATCATCGCATCTGAAAAAAGTGTCAAAAAAGTTTCGGTAAAGGAAAACTTTCTGGAACTTTCCTTTGAGAAAAACCGTTTTCCTTCTAAAAAGAATATTGAAAAACTCTTTAGCAAAGTAAACAAGAAATTCTATATTGATTATTCTGAAAAGTTCTTTAAGATACGATTCAAAACAGAGTATAAAAAAATTTTCTCTGATTTGAAAAAAGTGTTGATTTTTTTTCCGTAATATGTTATAAAGAAGAATGTTTAAAAAGTAGTAACAAGGTTTTTAACCTTAAAAGTAGTAAATGCGACAGGGTAACTGAGTATTTACTAAAAGAAGGAGGTCTTATGAGTAAGTTTTCCATAATCATAGCTACGACTATGTTTATTGTTTTATCTTCAATAACTGGTTGCAGGGAAAAGATTGCAGAAAAGATAGTCGCCAGGGTCGGGGATAGAAAAATCACAGTTGGCGATTTCGAAGGTAGATTTAGGCCAAAGGTTTTCCCATCAGAAGAGGAAGAAAAAGCTGAGAAAATGAAGATTCTTAACACTATAATTGAAGAGAAATTATTTGCCATTGCGGGAGAAAAAGAGGATTTTGTAGAAGAGGTAGATAAGAATCTCGAGGATTATCCTGAAAGACTGGCTGTAAATCAGCTATACGAAGAAATGGTCGTTAAAAAAGCAAAAGTGTCGCTGCTTGAGATAAGAAGAACATATAGAAAGATGGAAAGAGAACTTCACGGTAGACATATCCTATGCGAAACAAAAGAGAAAGCAGATAGCGTATATAGGGAGATTAAAAAGAACGACGCTAAAAACTTTACTGAACTTGCTAAAATTTCAACTGACACAAGAACAAAAGATAAGGGAGGTGATCTGGGCTGGTTCTCCTGGGGAAAGATGAATCCGGAGCATCAAGAGGTAGCATATAAATTAAAAAAAGGAGAGATAAGTAAACCATTTGAAACTCGCTCTGGGTGGGATATACTTCAAATTGTGGATGAGAGACCAAAGAAATTGAACCCGCTTGAAGAAGAAAAAGAAAATATTATGAAAACATTGAAAAGAGAAAAAATGTCCAAGATCGCCAATGACTACCTGGAGAAGATAAAGAAAAGGGCAAAGATAAAATATGATACAACTGTTATAGCTCTCCTCATTGAAAAATCATCGAAAGATAAACCACCGAATCCTTTTGAACCTGCTCCACTTCCTGTATTGACAGATGAAGAGGGGAAAAGGATTATTGTTACCTCCATACTGGGTGAGTTAACAGCTGCTGAATTGCTTGAGAAAGCAGAGAAAGCTCTCAGGAAACCACCATTAAACACTCAAGATGCTGTAAAGGGATATATTGAAGGTGATTTTATAAATCAACTACTTGTCAACCAGGCAAAGAGGATGCATCTTCACAAATCTCCAGAAGTAATGAAAAAATACAATGATGTAAAAGACAGTCGCCTTGCAGGAGAGTATAATAAAAAATATGTTGTTCCAAGAGAAGAGATACCAGAGGAAGAACTGGAGACTTATTTTGAAAAGAATAAAGAGGAGTTCAAGATAGAAGAGAAAAGGGAAACAAGGATTGTGGTTGTGAAGACCCAGGAAGAAGCGGATAATATCTATAGAACTCTTAAGAGGGGAGGCGACATTAAAAAAATCGCGAAGGAGAAATCGACCCATCAATCAAAAAATCGCGAAGGGAAATTTGGACCTTATACTAAATCGAGGTTTCCAGAGGGATACAGAGCAACAGCATTCAGTTTAAGACGACGAGAACTTTCAGAGCCATTCAAGACAAGAGACGGATTCGTTATTATGAAATTAATAAACATTGAACCCGAAAGTTATATGGAATTTGAAAAGGTTAAAAATCGAATTAAATCCAATATAAAAAATGAAGAAAGAGAACTAGTTAAGCAAGAACTGGTGGATAGATTAAAGAACGAAATACCTGTTCACATTTATGAGGATGTTCTTTTAATGGCTGGCAAGAAAGAAACAGGAGAGGAGAAAAAATGAAGAAATTTCTAATTATATTGCTTATACTTTCATTATTATTTTGTTTTGGATGTAAGAAGGAAACAGTTGAAGGAACAGTTATTGCAAAGGTTAACAAATCAGTCTTCACGCTTGAAGAACTAAATGATCAGATTCCGCCTTATCTATCTGTACCTGCTGATAGAAAAAAGGCGTTTGTTGATGAATGGATAAACACAGAACTTGTCTATGAGGAAGCAATACAGAAAGGGATAGATAAAGATGAAGGCGTGAAAAAGAAACTGGAACTCTTAATTAAACAGTATCTGGCAAATGAGCTATTGTCAAAACGCCTTGAAGGAGAAGGAGATGTTAGTGATTTTGAGATAAAGGAATATTTTCAGGAGCATGAAAGGGATTTCAACTCACAGATAAAAATTGCTCATATACTTCTTTCAACAGAAACAGAGGCAAAGAAAATTCTTGAGAAACTAAAAGATAGAGAGGACTTTATAACACTCGCAAGAACATTTTCACAGGATTCAATAACAGCAACAAACGGTGGTTTACTACCCCGTTATTTCAAATTTGGCGAGATGTTCGATACACCCGAATTTGAAACAGGAGCATTCGGGATCGAAAAAATTGGCGGGCTAAGTGATGTAGTTAAAACCGATTATGGGTATCACATCATCAAGTTGATAGATAGAAAACCGACTAAAGAAAAAATTACGCTTGAGGATGTGGGGATGCAGATAAAGCAGTATCTAATAACGAATAAGCAGAAAAACGTTATGGATACCTGGTTAGACAGCCTGAAAACCAATGCTGATATAGAAACCCATTACGAACTCATAAAATAAAAACCTGCAAAACAATTAAAAACATCATTAAAAATGAGAATTACAAAACTCAAATTTAACTTTATCCTTTATCCTTTATCCTTTATCCTTGTTTTCTTTGTGCTTCCTCTTTCTGCCGCTGAAGAACTCAACGGAATTGCAGCTGTGGTTGGTAAAGAAGTGATCACGAAAGGGGAGTTGAATGAACAGTTCCAATTTCTCCTGCTGAGCGGCATTATAAGACCGGAAGATTCACTAAAAATGGACAGTTTGAGACTGGATTTACTAACTGAGTTAATTAACAGAAGAATTCTTATTGAATATGCCCAGAAAGAATCAATTGAGATTATGGAGGAGGAAATTGAAGACATGCTTGAGGGTGCACTTGAAGATATGAAATCAAGGTTCCCGGACGAAGAAACATTCAAACAGAAATTAGAAGAAGAAGGGCTGTCTCTGAAATCATTCAAGGAAAATTACAGAAAACAAATCAAAGAAAACTTTTTGTTACAAAAACTTATGCAGAAGGAGTTTGGGTCTGAAATGCTTGTTACAGAGAAAGAAATAGAAGATTTTTACTATACGAACCGCGATTCATTTGCTGAGCCAGCAATGGTAGAACTTTCTCATATTCTAATAATGCCAAAACCATCAAAGAACGAAGAAAAGAGGATAGAGAAGAAAATCAACGAAGTTTTACTGAGATTGGAATTTAATGAAGATTTCGGAGAACTGGCAAAAAAATACTCTGAAGATAAATTGAGAAACAAAGGCGGAGACCTTGGATTTGTGAGAAAGGATGAGCTGCCACCAGAAATCGCTGAGGTTGCATTTTCCCTCGAAGTTGATTCGCTTACCCTTACACAGGGGAGAGAAGGTTTTTACCTACTTAAATGCTCAGGTAAAAAAAAGAATACCCGCCATATCAAGCAGATATTTTTTAAGGTAAAAATAACAAGTATCGACAGCCTGAGGTCATATAAACTTGCATTAAAAATAAAAAAACGAGCAGAAGATGAAGAAGATTTTTCTGCTCTCGCACAAAAATACTCTGATGATATTGAAACCAGGAATAATGGTGGTTTTCTTGGAGAGCTTTATTTGGAGCAGCTACACCCCCTTTTCAGAAACGCAGTGAAGGAGCTCGACGAAGGTGATATCAGCGAACCAGTAAAAACTGAATTTGGTCTTCATATCTTTAAGGTGTTGAGTAAGCCAGACCCCAGAATTCCTGAATTTGACGAAATAAAGCATATCGCAAAAGAATTTATTATTCAAAAGAGAACCAAAGAAAAGACAGATGAATTGCTGGAGAGAATATTACCCAATTTTTATGTAGCAAATTTCCTTAAAAAAAATTCAACCACAGAGGGCACAGAGAAATACTAAAAAATAAATCAAGAAAAAAACCATATCTAATTTTCTATGTTCAAATCAAAATCTCAAAGTCGTAAAACAAATATTATCATCCAAAGAGAATTTTTTTACAATAAAACCAATCGAACAAATTAAACCAATTAAACGAAATTCAATTTATTTGTGTTCATTTAAGTGAATCTGCACCCAAATTTACTTATGCGGCTTGACCTCTTTCTAAAGAAAATCAGGATTGTCAAGACAAGAGCAAAATCAAAAACATTGTGTAAAAGAGAACTGGTATCTCTTAACGATGTTAAAGCAAAACCCGGGAAGAATATTAAGTTAGGTGATATAATAAGAATAGATTTTGGCAAACGGATTCTTGTTATTGAGGTTACAGAAATACCTCCAGGAAATGTCTTAAAACCTGAGGCATCATCTTATTATAATGTAATAAAAGATGAGAGTGTAAATATTATATAATGAAGAGAATCGGTATAACGGTTGGAGACCCCGCAGGTATTGGAGCTGAAATAATACTCAAATCAATTACTGAACTTAAAAAGATAAAGGGATTCAGATTTGTAATTCTTTCTCCTGCAGGTTTCTTAAAAGAATATTCGGCTAAAACAAAAATAAAAGTTTCACTGCCTGTTACTAACAATATAGAAGATACTGATGAAAAGATACAGGTTCTCGAGTCAATTGAGAAGATTTCTTTCCGACTGGGAACACCTTCTGATATAACAGGTAATGCTGCATACAGAATTATCGGAAAGGGTATAAGGTTTGCACTAAGTGGAAAAATTGACGCACTCGTCACCGCACCAGTTTCAAAATTTGCAATAAATTTGACGGGAAAAAGGTTCAGTGGACATACAGAGATGCTGAAAAGGATGACTGGGGTGAAGGATGTTCTGATGCTATTTGTATCCCCACAACTGAAAGCAGGTGTCGTTACCACACATATCGGTTTCAGAAATGTTTCAAGAAATATTACAGAAGCAAAAATAATCTCAAAACTGCTTTTACTAACGAACGGCTTAAAAAGATTTTTTTCTTTGAGACATCCTGTTATTGGAGTATCTGCACTCAATCCCCACGCTGGAGAAGGAGGATACATAGGTAATGAAGAAATAAAAATCATAGAACCCGCAATAAAAAAAGCACGGGGAAGAGGGCTCAAAATCGATGGTCCATTTCCTTCAGATACAATCCTTCTTAAAAGAGACGAATTCGATGCACTCCTCTTTATGTACCACGACCAGGCTATGATACCTCTAAAGCTCCTCTCCTGGGGTAAAAATGTTAATGTGACAATTGGGCTACCATTCGTAAGAACCTCTCCCGACCATGGAACAGGTTTTGATATAGCAGGAAAAGGTATCGCATCTCCAGATAGTTTCATAGAAGCGGTAAAACTCGCATGCAGAATACTGGGAAAAGCAAGGATAAAGGATAAAGGGCTCGTCCCAAACAAACGATAAAAAATGCTTAAACCAGCAAAACACAACAGACACGAAAGAGAGAATGTTAATGTAGCCGCAGGCTTCAGCCTGCGTAAATTAATACAGGACTTTCTAATAATATTTTTCTTTTTCTGTAGTGTATTCTGTACTACTTCTGAGGGTAAAACCATGGAAGACCTTGACCCTGAATATTGTATCAGCAAAGTCCAGTCGAATTTTCTTCCCTGGTGGGAAGATGAATGGGAGGAAACAGTTACAGGTTTCAGAATAATGGGTAGTTCCTTCAATCTGCCCACACTCCATGTCCTCCAGCACTGGAAGGGAACATTCCCACTAAATGAGCACCTCTCTTTCTCTCTTGATTATTTCACGGATGCAGGTGCTGACAGTCAATTCTACAAGAAGGAGATGGAATTAAAATGCAGGTTTAAGGGAAGAAATTATATTTTTCTCTTTGGATACCCCTATTATGATAAAAAAGAGAGTGACGTTGGAATAGGATATTCCTTTGAGGAGACACCGTTGGATTTTATAAGATTTTCAATCCTTTTTGAGAATACACCCAATAACTATATGTTTAAGGATAGGAATAAAGATTCAATGAGAATTTATAAAAAGATACCACTCCTGTACTCAATAGAAATATCCGTAATAAAAAAAGAGAAAAACAGATTAATCCTTTCTTATAATATTGGCCCCCTACACAGTGCAAGTTACGAAAACAAGGATGGTGAAATTCTTTTTAGAACAGAAGGGGAGAAATCGGATATCTCTGTAAAACACCGATACTACTCTGCTGATTCCAGTGAGTGGGGGTGGAATATAAGTTTTCTATATAATAAAAAAAATTATTGCTCCTCTGGAGGAGGGATAGATAGTTCATTCGAGTATGCACGAATTATACAATATATCTACCTCAACAAAAAGATCAAACCCCTTTATAACCTACTTTTACAATTCAATCGTGACCTTGAAGAAAAAACCATTTCGACGGGAATTAATAGACGAGCAATTCTTTTGGGAATAATAAGAAATTTCTCGACACATTCAAAGGTTGGTTTGCTCTATTGTAATGGCAAAACCAATCACATCAGTATGGAAAAGATTAGAAAAGACAACAGATTAATCCTCATAGCTGAACACAGGTTAAGGAACAAGGCACGATTAGGTTTTAAACTCGGCATAGAACTCGACACACGAGACACAACACATGGACACCTGGG
>SOKM01000108.1 GCA_004375785.1 Candidatus Cloacimonadota bacterium
GTTCGTCTTACGCAGCCTTTTTATCAGGGTAAAAACAAGCGCTCCAATCATTGGGTCCTTTTCTATCTCATTCTTAAAATCATTTGCATCAAGGGTAATAAGTCTTGTTTCTGTTATTGCAGTTGCTGTCGCTGAACGTGGACTACCATCAATAACAGCCATTTCGCCAAGAAAATCACCCTCTTTTAAGACAGCAATGACCCTCTTTTTGGTGCCTTCTCCTTTTGAAATCTCTATCTCTCCCCCTTTGATGAGATAGACAGAATCGGGAGGGTCACCATCTCTGAAAAGTATATCACCGGGCGCAAGAATTTTTTCAATTCTACTCATTTTATTTCCTTTTTCTTGTTGGACTTTTTAGTTCCCATTCGTATACTATAGGTGCGACAACAAAGACCGAAGAATAGGTACCAATCACGACTCCGATAAGAAGGGCAAAGGAAAAGTCGTGAATTACCTTACCACCGAAAAGAAAAAGGACAAGCATAGCAACAAATGTAGTAAGAGATGTAATAATGGTTCTTGAAAGTGTCTGATTTATACTTGTGTTGATTACTTCTCCAAATCCCTCTTTTCTCAGGTGTTTCAGGTTTTCCCTTATTCTATCTGATATTACAATAGTATCATTGATTGAGTAACCTACAATTGTGAGAATGGCAGCAACAATAGGTATGGTGAACTCTTTTCCCATTATAGAAAGTACACCAATTGTTATAAAGACATCGTGGAAGAGTGCAATTACAGCTCCGACACCAAACCTGAAAGTAAACCTGAAACTTACGTATAAAAGAATTGCCCCCATTCCAAGAAGAACGACCCATAGTGCTTTCCATTGCAGGTTTTTTGAAACTGCGGGCCCAACCATTTCTTCTCTATCAACACGTAGCGGATTGTCAGGAAAGAATTTTTCTAATTTGGCTTTTATAGCAGTTCCAGAGGTTTCAAGTTTCTGCTCTTCAGAAACCAGTTTTTCCTCTTTTTCTGAAGGTGTCTCTTCTGGCATTATTAAGCCTGCGCCTGAAATTTTTACTGTGAGTTTTTTCTCTTTTCCCCAGTTCCCATTGGAATCTTTTGCTCTGATATAGATTATATGAGATGTATTGACTTCCCAGTCGGAAACAGGGATAGTTGCAACCACTTTCTCCTCAGGGGTATCGAAGATATCAACACCGCTCATCTCGATACCTTTTCCCTCTTCAACGAGAGAATCGACAAAGAACTCAACAGTGCTAATTGCTCCATTCCCTCTCCTTTTGTCGGAAGCAGTCGCTTTTATAATGATACTTTTTGTCGTTGCGCCCTTTTCCATTTCAATACTTGCTTCTATGATATTGGGACCGACTGTATCGGATATAAAACTTTCATGTGCGACTGTCTTTATAAGGAAATCGTTTGCAGTTCCAAATTTCTGAATCTGTGCTTTTGTATAACCCGCTTCGCTAAGGGCTTTTCTTATTTCTCCTGTTGAGATGGGTTTCTCAAAATGTAACTGAATCAGGCTACCTCCTGAAAAATCTATTCCGTAGTTCAGCCCCCCCCTTATGAGTAAAGATATGATTCCAACAACTATAAGAAAGAGGGATAAGATAAAAGCCTTTTTTCTTGCCTTTATAAAATTGAAATTTGTTTCTTTAAGTATTCGTATCATATATATCTCCTATATAGAAATCCTTTTTAGCCTGAAATAAGCGACACCGAAATCAAATATCATTCTCGTTATAACGATTGCAGTAAAGAAGTTTGCAAGGATACCTATTCCGAGGGTAACCGCAAAACCTTTTATCGGTCCTGTCCCGAAGAAATATAGTATGAGAGCAGTAATAAAGGTAGTAAGGTTTGCATCAAGGATGGTAATAAATGCCTTCTGGTAGCCTGCAGCGATAGCAGACCCAACGGTCTTTCCTGACCTCAATTCCTCTCTGATTCTTTCAAAAATAAGAACATTTGCGTCTATAGAAGCACCGACTGTAAGCACTATACCTGCAAGTCCCGGAAGGGTAAGTGTAAATTTGAAAGCTGAAAGAACGGCGAGGATAAAGAGAAGGTTAAGACAGAGCGCAAAATCTGCAATAACTCCTGAGAGACCATAGTAAACAAGCATAAAAACAATAATGATTGTTCCACCTATAACGATAGACCTGACACCCTTTCTTATTGAATCGCTTCCCAGGGATGGACCGACAGAACGTTCTTCTATAATTTTTACAGGTGCTGGTAATGCACCAGCCTTGAGAATAACTGCAAGGTCTTTAGCTTCGTCCATAGAAGTATTACCGAGGGTAATCTCAGAGCGTCCGCTGGGAATGCGGTCCCTGACAACTGGAGCGGATTGAACAATATCATCAAGAATAATTGCAATCCTTTTCCCAATATTTGCACCTGTGATAGCAGCCCATTTTCCTCTTGCCTTCCTTGTCATTGTTAAATCAATCTTTGCACCCATCGGGTTGTTTTGTGTTCCTACACCTACGTCCGCGTCGAGTATTGCGGCACCAGTAAGGACAGGTTCAGAATGGACAAGATGAAGGGGGAACATCTTTCTTCCCTCTATCTCTTCCGCCTTGCCCCAGAGAAATGTCCTATCCCTCGGGAGCAGCTTCTTTACATCTTCCCTTTTCAGGTAATCATCTACAGTTTTCTTGAAAACATCTCGCACGAGAAATTCCCTCCTTATAACCTCAATATTCGAAAGGAGGGGATTTGATTCTAAAATTGATGTGTCACTTGAGTCAATGCTTGATAAATATTCGTCTATTTTTGTTAGAAGGTTCTGTTCTACCTCCTCAGCTTCAACAAGTCTGAATTCGAGAAGGGCGGTTTTCCCGATGATATCCTTTGCCCTATTTCTGTCAACCACACCTGGCAGTTGAATCAAAATTCTGTCTGTTCCCTGTTTCTCTATAGTGGGCTCTGAAACACCGAACTGGTCAATTCTGTTTCTTATAATTTCAAGTGCTCTTTCTGTTGCACCCTTTTTCTCCTCATCAGAAAGTTTTGATTTATCTACCTCAAGAACGAGGTGCATTCCTCCCTTGAGGTCAAGCCCGAGATGTATGGTTTTGTCTTCGAGGGTTTTTCTCTGTTTCGGTTCAAGATTAGCAAGCTCTTCTTTTGTCATTCGTGAATATCTAAAGGTATATGATAACTGCCATAAAGCAGCAAGAAGAATAATAAGGAAGATGATAAATTTCCACCTCAGATTCTTTTTCATTAATTAATCCTCCATATTTTCTTAGTTTCCATCTGTGTTAAATTTACCCGTTAGAATACCTGTGTAAAATTCTAAAGGGGTTTACTTAAAAATAGGTTTACCTTTGCCGATTATTTCATTCAGAGCATTTTTAAAATAGTTTGTGCCACCAGTTTTTTCTTTGGGGAAATTCTCTTTATAATATCTCCATGATTTTCTTATCTCATCACCAAGAAGTTGGGCAAGATTTCCTTGTTTTAACCCTATCTCTACCTTATCACCATGGTAAAGCAGAATATCTTTAACAAGAGAACGAGCGAGTCTTTTTGCATCTTTTTCTATTTTTTCCTGTTCAGTGAAAGGTTTCTCTTCTGCCTCAGTCACTGTGGGGATTTCCTCAGTTTTTACCTCAGCTTCTTCCATAGTAGAAATCTCTGCAGATGGGGTCTCCGCAAGTTTTTCTTCTTCTGGTGGAATAGAAGGTTCCTCAATTGCTGTCGGTTCTTCCTTCTCTAAGGTTGGTGTTTCAGGTTTTTCTTCTTTCTCAGAGATATATGTTTCTTGCAGTTTCTCCCACAATTTTGTCCTTTCTTCAGTGGGGGGTACCTTTGTCTCTATTTCAGAACCAGAATCAACACTATCTGAAAGGGGCGCTTCAACAACTACTGGTTTTTCTTCTGTGGGTGCAATGGTCTCTGGTTCTGAGGTTATTTCCACTTCCGGTGGAGATACTGTTTCATCAATTACAGGTTCCAGCTCTATATCCAGTGGTTCTCTGTATACTGTAAATATATTTAAGCAGTCAGGGCACCTCACCGGTGCACCACCAACAGGAATAAGTGTTTCATTTACTTTATATTTCTTCTTACATTTCGGGCACTCTACAATCATTTCATGCTCCCTTCTTTTTTACGGCATATTAACTTATAAACAAAATAAAGTCAAGAAAAAAATTTGCTCACTTAAATCCACGCAAGCTGATCCTTCGACGGAGTTTACCCTCGAGTGAAACGAAGGGCTCAGGACAGACCCTATGGCTACCTTAGACGTTTGCAAAAAAATGTTGACATAAGGTGACTATTATGATATGAGTAAAGCAATGACTGGAGGAGAAATATGAAAAAAATGTTCTTTTTCTTTATTTTTTTACTGGTAGAAGTAAATCTTTTTGCAACATTTGAAAATCCGCTTTTTATGCTTGTTGATAACCCAACCTGTGGGAACTATTTCAGGGGACAGTATGAAATAAGGGCGAGGATGGAACCTGAAGGAGGAATTCTTGCAGGAATCTATATAGGCATCTCCGATAATTTTTCTATTGGGGTAAGTTACGGTGGTGACCATATTATTGGATACAACGTAATACAAGGTTACAAAAATCCAGGTGTAGAAGTGAGATACAGAATAGTCGAGGAAACCCTTCTGTACCCTGCTTTTGCACTTGGTTTCTCATCACAGGGTTACGGGCCACAGATAGACAGAAGATACAGGATAAAATCCAAAGGCTTCTATGGTGTTGTTAGCAAGAATTACGAGTTTATAGGGAACCTGAGTCTTCACGGTGGTATTAATTATTCGCTTGAGTATAGTGATGGTAACAAAAACCTCAATATCTTTCTTGGTTTTGAAAAGGCGATAACAGAAATTTACAGTTTTCTTTTTGATTACGACTTTGCCTTTAACGAAGGGATTGATGAATATCGAGAGAACGGCTACCTCAATATTGGCATAAAAGGATATTTTGCTCCCAATATTGCTATAGAGTTTGATATAAGAAATTTGCTTAAAACGGGCGAGGAAGGTGTTAACGATGGTGTTAACAGGGTATTAAAACTCAGTTACCTCGACCAATTCTAA
>SOKM01000267.1 GCA_004375785.1 Candidatus Cloacimonadota bacterium
AACCTTTTGCAAAAGCTTTTTAATTTTATTCAAAAAACTTTCCATATCTTCCTCCTGTTTTTTTCATCAGGTTTATAGAGCTTAAGACGTTCTTTAGCAAACGTTCTGCCTTTTCTGATGTTGTGATACTCTGGTACTCTGATTCTCTGTTGTTCTCACTCACATATATCACTTTTTCCTTTGACTTTTATTATCTTACATCCTACATCGTACATCATACATCCCTTATTTTTTCTTTCTTTAGCCGTTGCGAAGCAGCCATTCTATCATCCTACCACATTCAGTGACTTAAAATAAAAAGCGGGCGTGTAGAAAGACCTCATGTTTTCAACCCTCTTCCCAACACCTTCAATGTTGTTCATTACATCATATACATTACCTGCAATCATCGTATTCTTAACCCTTCCTATCATTCTTCCGTTCTTTATCCTGAAACCGAGCGACACATTACATGAAAAATCACCCGCCAAGATATTCGACTGACCCCCTCCAATAACACTATGGACTATGATACCATTTTTTATATCTCTCACCATATCTGCAACTGACCATTCCCCAGGTGAAACAACAAAATTCGAGATACCAGGACTTGGTTGCTCATCGTAACCTCTAACTGCACTCCCTGTACTCTTCTCCCCTAAAATCCCGGCTGTCTGCAAATCAAACAGAAAATTTCTCAAGATACCCTTGTTGAATATTGGAATCCGCTTCGATGCAATTCCTTCACCATCAAAAGGACGGGTTGCAATTCCGTTTTTTAAGAGTGGGTCATCGTAGATAGTTACGCACCTGTCAAGGAGCTTTCTATTCTTCCTATCTTTAAGTGGAGAAGTCCCTTTCTGCACTAATTTTCCATTAACACCCATTGTAAGGCTTCGTAAAAGAATCGGCATAACAGAAGGCATAAAGATTACACTCTTTTTCCCGCTTTCTATAGGTACTGGATTTTTTGCAAGCTCTGTCTTCTTAAGCAATTCTTTTATATCATCCTTATTAATAAATAATTTTTTTGGAGAGGTTTTAAACTTATAAATCCATATAAACGAATTATCGATAACAAGAAAAATAAGTGCATAAATTGAAACATATGTTTTTTTAAATGTTACATCTAAACCCCTCGTGTTTATTATCCTTACAGTTCTCTCTAACTTCCTGTATTCCAAATCAACCTTTACTCCCGGCTCCTTCTTGAGTATATCTTTTATAACAGAGCTATTTCGTTCTTTTATCTCTTCAGTTGTCGTCTCTTTTACGCTGTTAAAAAACGTTTGGACAGGTTTCACTTTAGTTTTTTCGGGAAAAATAAATCTCGCAGTCTCCCCAAATTTAGATGCATTTTTGGCAAAATCAAGAATTGCACCACAAGTCTCTATTTTTGTTGTATTTGCAAAACCGAGTTTTCCTCTGTTAATTACCCTGATACCCAATCCCTCAAAATCTTTTCTCTCAACTGTGTAAAACTTGTTCGCCCTGAATATTACAGGGTATTCTTTCCCTTTTACCCAGAAGATTTCTGTATTATCAACTATCTTTTTAGCTTTCTCGAGTATTTCAATCATTCTTCCCTCACTTTTTTCCCATTTTACCCGGTTACTTGCTTACTTTCCACCAATCACCACATTTCTTATTCTTATATGCGGTCCTCCATCTGAAACTGGGAGGGGCATCTGACCATCCTTCCCGCATCCCCCAAGACCACCGTGCATACTTACATCGCTACCAATTCCATCTATATTCTTAAGGGTTTCAAAAACGTTGCCAGAGAGAACTACATCCCTTACCATAGGTCCTATTTTACCATCTTTTATCAGATATGCTTTGGAAGAAGAGAATGTGAACATTTCAAGTTCAGTCTGTCCTCCAAGTGCACTCACAGCATAAATCCCCTCTTCAACTTCTCCTATTAGTTCATCGAAAGCCATCTTGCCTTTCAATATGTAAGTGTTCGACATACGCACAATGGGCGGGAATTGGTAACTTATTGCTCTTGCATTTCCTGTTGGTTTCTCTCTCATTATATCAGCAGATTCCCTCGAATGTAATCTTCCTACGAGTATACCGTTCTTTACAAGGTAATTTTTTCTCGACCGCACTCCCTCATCGTCATATTTATAAGACCCCCTCTTTCCTCGAATAGAGCCGTCATCAACAATATTTAAATTCTTGTTACCAAATCTCTTCCCAAACTCCATTATCTTCTGCATCTTCTGATTCGTGTAAATAAAATCTGCCTCGCTGAGATGCCCAAATGCTTCATGAGCAAAAACGCCGGTAAGAAGTGGGTCGGCAACAACAGTGTAAATACCTGCCTTTACCTTTTCTGCTTTCAAGAGGTTAATTGCATCTTTTTTTACCTCTTCAGCATCCTCTTCAAGACCGTAAACAATATGAAATCCTTCTGTATCACCCTTTGATTTGTGCATCATCTGAACGTTCATTCCATCCTTTGCAATTGCTGTAAAACTAATACCACAATAGATCTTTTCCTCTACTATATCTGCACCTTCTGAATTGAGATAAAACCTTCTCTGAAAAATGTCTTCATAAGTTACCCTCGAACTCTGAATCTTCTTTGACCTGAGTATCCTTGAATTATAGGATTTTGCGAGCTTCACCTTTTCATTGATAGGAATCTTTCTTGGGTCGTTTTCCATTTTCACGATGACTTCATCAACATACGGTATGACTTTAGCAAGTCTCCCCTTTTTTCCATTACATCCCAATCTTGCTTCTCTTGCAACAAAATTTATGTGCGATTCAAGTTCATCAAAGTTATTAAAGGATGCAAAAGACCAGATTCCTTTAGAAAACGCTCTTACATTTCCACCTATGTCAATATATTGATTAAGGGATTCAAGTTCTTTACCAACATAACGTATCTCAATCCCCTCCCTCTCTTCAAGATGAACTTCAATAAAAGAAACATTTGCCTTCGAAATCAATTTCTTTATCTTTTCTCTCATCTCATCTCCTCCCTGCGATAACAACAGCTGTCTTCTGTATAATCTTTTTATTTGTCTCTTTATCTACGGCTTCTAAATATACTATGTATAAACCAACTGGCATCTTCTTCCCTCCACTATCCCTTCCATCCCATATAAACTCTCCGTTTCTACCTGAATCCTTTTGTTTCAAGAAATTATGTTTTCTTATACCTGTTCTGGTATATAGTGATAAATTAACCTTCGCTTTATTGAAAGGAAGCTCATAGGAAATAACGGTTCTTTCCTGATATCCATCCCCATCTGGTGAAAAAGGGTTGGGATTTACTGAAAGAACTGTTTTTGAATGGGAAGAAGACGCATATATGCTGTTCTTTCTCCCGGGAGTTGCACCGCTATAATCACAGGAATTCCCCCAGTTCCAATTTAAATTGCTTTTTATATCTATGTTTATCCTCTCAATTGAAACACCCTGCTCAGATCCATCCCTATAAAAAATCTCTTCGAAAATAAAAAATGAATTATCCTCAATCAAAATTGTGTCTCCACTATTTCCAAGACTCGTCCACTTCTCAGGTTCTACAATCGTGGATGGAACGTTTCCCCATTTCGTCTGGAAAAGAGTCTTATCCTCAACAATCACAAGGTATTCGTTCTGAGGAAGAACGGTATGTTTCACGGATATAGTTATTGCATCTTGAACTCCAACCTTCATTTTCCATCCAAATAGGTCTATAGGAAAAGGTGCACGATTGTAAAGTTCGAGCCACTCACCCCCTCTAAGAGGGGCATACATTATCTCAGTAATAATTATCTCTCCAACAATATCGCCAACCTTTAACATCTTAAAGGTTTCTGCTTTCTCATCCCCGCTAAGTTTTACACCAACTCTCTTATTCCCGATAGATGCTGGTTTCCACTCTACTTCAACCCTTAATGTGCAGCCATATGGTGGTATCGGGTCATCCTTATAAAGAGTTGCTATCTCCTCGTTGCTTGAGAGTATAGAATCCCAGTCCGTATCTACAAAAAAATCTATACTTACACCTTTGACAGTATCCTCAGTCTGGTTCTGAACAAGCACACTGAGTGTTACTGTTTCACCTGAAACTATCTTTTCAGGTTCAATATTAAATCCATAGGAAGGAAGAATAAGTTCAGCCTGAGAATAGCAACTATTTGCTGCACCCGGGGTTGAGCCTGATGATTCCTGTGAAGATACCCAGTAAAGTTCATTATCAGGATAGAAAGGGGAAATTCGCTCAACGGATATCCCATCACCAGGGTCGTATGGAATATTATCAACTGTATTTCCTGGTGTTCCGTAAGAGGAAACGGTATCTTCCGATGCATCAAGCAAGATTATGGGGTCTTTCGTTGAAAGTCCATCACCAATGGTTGTATTGCCAACCGTCACTATTAATGTCTTAGGAGGAAAATCGTAGGGTTGCAAGTAATTCCCATCTCCTATCTCTATATATTCAGGGTCCAATATTACAGAGTATTCTCCGGGGGGTAAATGGGTTGCTCCATAGACTGCATCCGGGTCAAGTAGCAGGGTATCTGTCCAGGCTATTATATCATCAACTGCATCCATATCGCTAACTCTGTATAAAGAGAGGTCAATTGTATCGTCTGATGCATTAAAGATTTCTATAAATTCGTTTCTGTCCCCGGGAGTGCCCAAACCTGAATCAGAACCCCTTACATTACTCATCACCTCATTAATGACAAGCCCAGCTGCAGAAGCTTGTAACGCTCCTTCAATCATTAGAACTGCCATACTAACTATAAAAATATACCTTTTTAACAATCTACTTTTCTCATTCATCCTTGTGCTCCTGTGCTCTTTAATAACAGGTGAGCCATCTTGGCTCGCAACTCTCAACGAGGCTGGAAGCCTCGCCTGTTGCTCATGCAAAACAATCTCATATTCGCACTCTGTGTCAATAAGTTCGTTTAATTCGTTAATATCGTTTCTTTAGTCTGTTTAGTTCATTTGGTTTCTTTAGTTCTTTCGTCATTGTGAGTTTCACTTCTTGCCCTGTGTAATACCATTATGCACAAAACATTTTCCTATTACACGGGGC
>SOKM01000087.1 GCA_004375785.1 Candidatus Cloacimonadota bacterium
CACAAAGCAACAGTTGACAGTTTTACTTATATGTTTCTCCAGGGCACGTCAATGGCAACACCACATGTAGCTGCCCTCGCTGCACTTATTATGTGTCATGATAGTACATTAACAGCTGCAGATGTAAAACAAGCAATGTATACGACAGCAACAGATCTTGGTTCACCAGGATACGATACCGTCTTTGGTTATGGACTTATAAATCCTCCCGTTGCCTTGGGCACAGAACCCTTATTTTCTTCGATACCCATAATTCAGAACCCATATTCCCAGCAGTATATTGACATATGGGTTGTGTCCAAAAGACCTTTAATGAATGATTCACCTGATACCTGCAGGGTGACGCTTGCTGGAGAGGATACATATCTGAGTTTCATTAAGAAAGAAGAGCAGACTTATAAAACAGATTTCTCTTTTGATACATCAGGAACTGCGACCATATATGTAACAGCAAGGGATACATCAGATACAAAAGGAAGTATTACGAGAAGCTTTACAGTTACAGAAATCAGCGGCAGCACTGGAGGTTTTGCAGAAAGCGTTGATAGTCTGTTCAGAATTACCATTCCGGGAGATAATTATGACAATACATGTTGGGTAGTAATTGCATCCGAAGAAGCAGTAGAACCACAATCCTCATATACCTATACCCATCTTTCCAAGGTTTATCAATGCGGTCGAGAAGGAAATAGGATTAATGTCCCTTCTGTTATCCGATTTAGGTTTGATAAGGAGATTCTGAACAGTAACAATCTCAGGGATATAGGGATTTACAGGGAGTACGGGGAAGAGCTCGAATACATCAATACTGAGATTGATGTATCTAATGGGTATGCTTATGCAAAAGTGAGAGAATTCGGAGCATATATTCTCATACTCTGGCCTGGGAGAGGGGAAAGCGCTGAACTTAATACCAAAAAACTCTCGGTTAGCTGTTATCCTGTGCCTGTCTCTCAAAGACTATTTTTCGAATATGCTATTCCTTTTAACTCCTTTGTAGATATTACCCTCTATGATATTTCTGGAAGAAGGGTGAAGAGTATTGAAAAAGGTGCTCAGAGGAATTGTGGAATTTATACAGGTTCCTGTATCTTAGAAGAAAAGCTCGCTTCAGGGATATACTTCCTGAGGATAGCCTTATCAAATGGTTATGAATCTTTTGAAGAAAGCAGAAAAATAATCTTAATGCGTTAAAACATAAAATGATAAACATATAATTAACTGTAGGAGCAACCTCCTGGTTGCGATGCTTTAAGTAAAAATCTAATGTATTAATCTAAATAGAGAGGAGATAAATGGGAAGAATTATAAAAAGGGTAAATTTACAGAATTTTAATATATACTCTTAATGATGATACTATGATTACACCCCATTAGATATAAAATTATCTAACAGGGCAGGCAGATTTCAAAAGCAGATTATTCACCCCGTTAGATAGAAATATTATCTAACGGGGCAAGCAGATGAAAAACTTAGGTATAAAAATATTAAGTTAGGAGGATCTTATGGTAAAATTGACACTCATCGTTTTCATATGTTTAATACTTGCAGGTTGTCCGGATTTTCCAAGGATTGGTCCTGCGAGTGTTGAGAGGGCGTGGACCTATTATGATGAAGGAGAATATGACAAAGCGATAAAAGAGTTCGATGATGTTATAGAAGATGAGCCGGACAATGGAGAGGCATACAATGGTCTTGGATGGTGTTATGGAAAACTTGGTGAACTTACATCAGCAGTGGATGATTTCAATATTGCTCTTGAGAAGGCTGATACTCTGATTGACCCTTATGCAGGTCTTACATTTGTCTATTCCGATATTCCTCAAGACCAGGATTGTGTAGATGCCGCAACAACCCTTATCCAGAGAGATCCATTATACTTCTTTGGTCATGACAATGATATAGATGTTGATGATGTTAGACTCGTAAAAGCAAAATCGCTCTGCAATCTTGGGAATTTCACTTCTGCCCTTGTTGAAGTAAAGATACTCAACCCTTCTTTTAATTGCGATGTTTCCACGCCGGAGGGGAGAGAAGCCCTGCTTGCTGAAATTGAGAGGCTCAGAGGTATTGTCTGATGAATTATCAGGATATGATACTCAGGCTTGAGAAGTTCTGGGCAGATTATGGCTGTATCATTATGCAGCCATATAACAGCGAGGTTGGTGCTGGAACATTTAATCCTGCTACGTTCATCAAGGTGCTTGAGGATAAACCTTATAAAACTGCTTATCTTGAAATAACAAAGAGGCCAAAGGATGGCAGGTATGCAGAAAACCCCAATAGGTTTCAGCAGTTTTACCAGTTTCAGGTTATTCTTCAGCCCGCACCATTTTCTGTAATTGATATTTACCTTGAGAGTCTTAATTTTCTTGGAATAAAATTAAAAAAATATGACCTCCGTTTTGTAGAGGATGACTGGGAGTCACCGACACTCGGTGCCTGGGGACTTGGATGGGAAGTATGGATTGATGGACTTGAGATAACACAATTCACTTATTTTCAGCAGGTAGGAAGTCTTTCCCTGAAACTTATACCTGCAGAGATAACATACGGGCTCGATAGAATTTCAATGTTTATTCAAAAGACTGATTCAGTTCTTGAACTCGAATGGGCACCTGGTGTTTTATGGAAAGATGTATACGGGGAAAATGAATATGAGTTTTCAAGGTATAACTTTGAAGAAGCAAATATTGATATGTATCGTGAGATTTTCGCTAAATTTAAGATAGAAGCGGAGAGACTACTTGAAAAAGGTCTAATTTACCCCGCTTATAATTATGTAATTAAATGCTCCCATATTTTTAATCTTCTTGATGCACGTGGCGCTATAAGTGTTATGGAAAGAAGAGGATATATTGCAGAAGTAAGAAGGCTTTCGGAATCTGTAGCAGAGAAGATACGGAGAAAACAAACGGGGGTAAATAATTGAGATCAGACCTTCTTATAGAGATTGGCACAGAAGAGATGCCCGCATCATATATAAAACCAGCAGCAGAAGAATTTTCCCGGAGACTCTCATCTACTTTTACGGAAAGAAACATTCCTTTTGAAAAAAAGGCAGTTTTCTTTACTCCGAGAAGGATTGCTATTCTTTTCATGAATATAACGAACTATGATGTAAGGAACCCCAAAAGGGTTTACGGACCACCTGCGGATAGGGCTTTTGATAATGATGGGAAACCGACCGCAGCTGCAGCTGGATTTGCCAGGTCATATAATAAATCACCGAAGGATTTAAAGGTTGGTCTAAAAAAGGATAAAAAGGTTTGTTACCTTGAGATTAAGGAAAAACCTAAACAAACAAAAAAGATAGTAAAGGAAACACTTCCTTCTATTCTTGCTGAACTCTATTTTCCAAAGAAGATGAGATGGGAGGAGAGCGGATTCGAATTTGCAAGACCAATAAGGTGGTTAGTCTTACTTTTTGGAAAGCATGTATTTAGAGTAAAAATTGCTGGTGTTACTTCATCGAATAGAAGTTTTGGCCCAAGGTTTAAAAGTTCAAAAAAAATTGTTATAAACGATGCTTCTGCTTATGAAATGGTAATGGAAAAGAATTATGTGATTCCTTCTTTTGAGAAAAGAAAGAGGATGATTAAACAAGGAATATCAAGACATTTGATAGGCTCACAAGAGGTAATAGAAGACTTTGAATTGATTGATGAAGTAACAAACTTAGTTGAACACCCGACAATCTTCAAAGGAAAATTTGATAAAGAATTTCTTACATTACCCAGGGATGTATTAGTTACAGCGATGAGAGAACATCAAAGATATTTTGCAGTTCAAAATAAAGATAAAAGGCTTGAACCAATCTACATAGGTGTATCAAACAGCCTTGATGATAACATTGGAGAGATAGTAAAAGACCATAATAGTGTTTTGAGAGCAAGGCTTAACGATGCAAAGTTCTACTGGCTGGAAGATCTAAAAAAACCTTTAGGTGAGAGAGTTCACGAACTAAAAGGTGTTGAGTGGCACAGAGGGCTCGGAACGGTTTTTGATAAAACAAAGCGACTTGTCTTACTTTCTTTACACCTTGCAAGAGTATTAGACAAAGGCGAAAAGGAAATTATTAAAAGAGGAGCACTTCTCTCAAAGACAGACCTTGTGACAAATATGGTAAAAGACGGAAAGGAGTTTACAAAACTTCAAGGTATCATCGGTCGGGAATATGCATTGCAATCCAATGAGAAGAAGGAAGTTGCTGCTATCATCAGTGAACACTACCTGCCCCGATTTCCTCATGATTCATTACCCTCAACAATAGAATCCGCCATAGTCGGTGTTAGCGACAGGATTGATACACTTGTGGGTAATTTTCTTATAGGTGAGATACCTACAGGAAGTATGGACCCATTTGGATTGAGAAGAAACGCTAATAGTCTTATAAGAATCATTGACGAGTTTAAGATGCGATTTGCATTAGATGAAATAGTAAAGAATGTTATCACTCTTTACACTTCCCAGGAAAATATTTCTATAAAAATTGATAGAAAAAAAACACTTCTTAGACTAAAGGAATTTCTTTTAAATAGACTCATTACATATCTCTCTTCATTAGAGATTAGATATGATATTGCTGATGCTGTTTTTTCTGTATATTTTGATGATATATATGAGACGATTAGAAGAATCAATGCCCTTGATGAAGAAAAGAGAAGTGAGGGTTTTGAAAAGCTTGTGATTGGGCAAAGGAGGGTGGCAAACATCCTGAAAGGTCTTAAGGTCGAACAAGTGGAAGTGAAAGAACCCCTTTTTGATTGTGAAGCAGAAAAGATACTATGGGAGAACTATAACAAAATAAAGAAAAATTTTTCCAATTCTATGGAACAAAATAAATATAGAAATGCGATTAATTCGCTACTCTCTTTTCGAACCTATATTGATAAATTTTTTGACAATTGTCTTGTGATGACTGATGATATAAGTAGAAGAAACAACAGGATTGCAATGCTCGTAAGAATAAAGAAATTGTTTGATAGTTTTGCAGATTTCTCA
>SOKM01000012.1 GCA_004375785.1 Candidatus Cloacimonadota bacterium
TGACACTTTTTTTGAAACCATGGATGTGAATTTATTACCTTTAATAACCTGAGAAAAATCTCCTTTTCCAATATATCTCCATCGATTACTTTTATTCTCTTTTTTTCTTTTTTAGCTATGTTAAGATATGCCTCTCTTACCTTTCTGTGGAAAATTGCCTCTTCATTTTCTATCCTATCCTTTCCTTTCAATCTTCTGAGGCCCTTCTCTGGTGCAATATCGATAAGAAAGGTTATATCTGGAAGAAGTCCTCCTGTTGCTATCCTGTTAAGGTTACTAACAAGTTCAAGCGAGAGATTTCTCGCCGCTCCTTGATAAGCAAGGGATGAATCAGTATATCTGTCTGAAATCACCACGGTGCTTTTTTTAAGTGCAGGAAGAATTAATTCCTCTGTATGCTGAGACCTGCTTGCAAGATAAAGGAAGAGTTCAGTCATAGGTTGGAGAGAAGAGTTACTTTTGTGGAGTAAGATTCTTCTAATCTTTTCGGAGATAATAGTTCCTCCAGGCTCGTGCGTCAGTAAACATTCATAATGCAATTTTTTTAGATACGAAAAAAGTTTTTTTGCCTGTGTAGTCTTTCCTGAACCCTCACATCCCTCAAAACTAATAAAGAATCCCTTTTTCATTTACGTTTTCTTTTTTTGGTCTTTGGCGAAATTCTTTTTTTCTTTAATGCATATTTTTTAATAAATCTCTCTGTTTTGTCTCTGCATACCGGGTCAGGATACTGGATTGGTGGTGATTTCATGAAATAACTTGATGGTGCAGTCAATGAGCCGCTCAGTTTATTATCTATTGCCAGTTTTGCGCATCTTACTGCATCGATAATTACACCGGCAGAGTTGGGTGAATCCCACACCTCGAGTTTTAACTCTATATTGAGCGGGACATTACCAAATGTCGTTCCTTCGAGCCTTATATAAGCCCATTTCCTATCCGTTAACCAGGGTATATAATCGGACGGTCCTATGTGAATATTCCCTTCACCAATTTTGTAAGGGAGTTGTGATGTTACTGCCTGAGTTTTTGATATCTTCTTCGATTCAAGCCTTTCCCTCTCTAACATATTGAGGAAATCTGTATTTCCACCTACATTCAATTGGGACGTTCTTTCAAGTTTCACACCTCTATCATTGAAGAGATTCGTGAGCACCCTGTGTGTAATAGTTGCACCGACCTGAGATTTAATGTCGTCTCCGATAATAGATACTCCTGCCTTTTTAAATCTGTTGTGCCAGTATTTCGAGCTGGCAATAAAGACAGGAATAGCATTAACCATAGCACATCCAGCTTCGAGTATCTGTTCAACATACCATTTAGTTGCTTCTTCGCTTCCAACGGGAAGATAACTTACGACGACGTCACATTTTGCTTCTTTGAGAACCCTGACTATGTCTACGGTTGAACCTGGGGCTTTCTCGATAATCTCTGAGAGATATTTGCCGAGTCCATCATGTGTCATACCCCTCAATACCTTTACATTTTTCCTGGGGACATCGCAAAATTTTAATGTGCAGTTAGGATATATGAATATTGCTTCTGAAAGGTCTTTTCCGACTTTTCTCTTGTCAATATCGAACGCTGCAACAAATTCAATGTCTCTGATATGGTATCCACCAAGGTTGACATGCATAAGACCGGGTACCCTCTCCACCTCTTTTGTTTTCTTATAATATTCCACTCCCTGGACAAATGAAGATGCACAATTCCCAACGCCTATAATTGCAATCCTTACCTTAGGCATTAGTCCTCCTTTCATTACTCTTTAATTTTTTTCTTACATAAATAATTCTTTGAAAACTTGTAAACTGTGAGAAACAGGCAATCAACAAAAGGAAATATCCAAAGATAAAGCTTCCAAGCAGTGCCCCGATAATGATAGTTGTTACCCTGAGTGTCCTGTCGAATAATCCAACAGTACAGGAAATGCCAAGACCTTCTGCCCTTGCCCTTGTATAGCTGACCATGCAGGAACCAAAAAGGCTGAAAAGTGTAACAAAGACAAAGAACGGATTTTCTACCCTTATGTAGTAAATAAAGATGCCCAGAAATATCACAAATTCTGAATATCTATCAACGGTTGAATCGAGAAAAGCACCAAATGCTGTAACCCTCTTATTTTTTCTTGCCACTTCTCCATCTACTGCATCAAATATTGATGCAAGAATAAGGACGATTGCTGCCCACCGGAAGAAACCAAAAGAGAAAATATAGGCGACAAGACAGTTGAGTAAAAATCCTGTAACTGTAAGGATAGATGGATTAACCTTCAATCTCACAAAAAGATTTACCAGAGGAACAAGTATGATGCGTGATTTTTTCTTGAACATCTGATAATTCATTCTTTCTTCCCCGCAAGAACGATGACAAATTCACCTTTTGGCTTTTTATCTTCAAAATGAGTAATCAAATCTGTAATATTACCCCTTAAGGTCTCTTCATAGACCTTTGTTAGTTCCCGTGATATGGATATTTTTCTCTCGCCTATTATTTTCTTTAACTCTTTTAGTAGAGAGAGAACTCTGAAAGGTGATTCGAAAATGATAATGGTTCTTTTTTCCTCCTTCATTAAGTTAATCCTCGAGCTCCTCTTTCCTTTTTTCCTGGGCAGGAAGCCTTCGAAAACAAACCGATCCGTTGGTAATCCTGATAGGATGAGTGCCGAAAGGATTGAACTCGAACCTGGAGTTGTGGAAATATTATATCCTCTCTCTATTGCCTTTCTGACGAGATAGAATCCCGGGTCGGAAATACAGGGTGTACCTGAATCTGCAACCAATGCAATCATTTTACCCTTCTCAAGAAGTTTCAAGAGATAAGAAGTTTTTTTCTCCTTATTGTGGTCGTGATAAGATTCAAGCGGTTTCTTTATATTATATTTCTTCAATAGTTTTAATGTTCTTCTTGTATCTTCGCAAGCAATAATATCACTACTTCTCAGTACTTCAATGGCTCTCATTGTTATATCATTCAGGTTTCCAATAGGTGTACTCACCAGATAAAGTTTACCCTGCAAATTATTCTTCATACTTTTCCATTCCGTAGTTTTTGTAAAAACCCAAATTTTTAAGTGCAAATCTGTAATCCTTTAATATATCTTTGACAATTTTTTCTATACGAGCTCCAAGTATAGGTTTATAAAATTCAACCAGGTCTTTAATCAGGTATGCAAATCCATTTGCAAGGTCTTCAGATGAAACGGCAGCGGTTCCCTCAATAACAAGACCTTTGATTTTAAAACCACCAAACCAATCAAAAAGTTCCCTTGTTTTGTCAAAAGCCATAGAAATGGTTCTTTTTGAAAGGGATTCACCAACGATAGAAGAGATTTTCTTCGATAGATCATTAATCACATTCAGGAATAGGGTAATCGCAGAAGGGGGTGCCTGTTCCTCTTCTGCCAATGTAGTTTTGAAGGCTGAGATTTTTAATCCTTCTGATTTGGACGACTTAAGCAGCATTTTCAAGAACTCTTCATTGGATAATGGAACACCCAATTTGTCATTAAAAAAACCCTTTTTCGCATAACCTTTCTCAAAACTTACATAGGAAAAAGAGATACCTTTTCTTAACTCAAAGAAACCTGAATATTTTAATTCAACCAGTTTTTTAATCAATTTTACAATATCAACTTCTGAAACATCTTTCTCCTTGAAAATAGGCTTTTCACTAATAGAAGATAATAGCATTCTGACAACCTCAGAAGCTGTCTCATAGACGCTGACAAGCCCGCTTGTCGCATTCTTTGCCTTCTTTACCACCTCTTCGATTGGAACAATTTCCCTTTTCCTCCTTGTGAATCTGCCAGCATTGATTGGTTCTCCCTCCCTCAATAGAATTATATCCATACTATTAGGGTACTTGAGTAAAACATAACCCGATATTTTGCTTGCTCTCTCTTTCTTGCTTGCACTGAGAACATTGTCAATGTTTACAAAATCAAGTTTTGCATTCTCTAAGATTGTTCTTTTTTTTGGAAATTTCATCTTTTTTAATATACATCATACATCGTACATCCCCTGATCTTCCTCTTTTAGTCTCAGGTCTTATATCTGAATCCTTCTGATAAATTTTCTTTCAATAAATTGTAGTCAAATCAGTACACATAAGTCAACCAGTTGTAGATGTCTTCTATTTCTCCATTTGTATAGGCGAGATACTTCTCTTGTATCTTCTTTGTTATCGGGCCTCTTTTTCCGTTACCTATTTTTATCTTATCAACACTCCTTATAGGCGTCACCTCTGCCGCACTTCCTGTAAAGAAGAGTTCATCTGCAATATATAAGAATTCCCTCAGGAACATATCCTCTATTAGCTCTATGCCCATCTTACGACAAATTGTAATGACTGAGTCTCTCGTTATGCCAGGAAGAATTGTTGAGCCAAGAGGAGGGGTAATAAGTTTACCATCCTTAACAACAAATATATTTTCACCGCTTCCTTCACTCACAAATCCATGCACATCGAGTGCAATCCCTTCTGTAAACCCATATTTGATAGCCTCCATTTTTATCAACTGGGAATTCATATAGTTTGCACCTGCTTTTGCCATAGCTGGAAAGGTGTTGGGAGCCATTCTGGTCCAGGACGATACCATCACATCGACACCTTTATCGAGTGCCTCAGGACCAAGGTATTTACCCCATTCCCAGGTGGCAATGGTCACATTAACAGGATTTGGAAAAGGGTTCACACCTAACTGGTTATATCCTCTGTAAATAATGGGTCTTATGTAACATTCCTTATGTTTATTCCTTCTTATAGTTTTCAAGATTGCCTGATTTACTGCTTTCTTACTGAAAGGAACCTTCATCCTGTAGATCTTTGCAGAATTAAAAAGCCTATCCACATGTTCTTTCAATCTGAATATCGCTATTCCTCTTTTTGTTTTGTAGGCGCGCATTCCCTCGAAAACACTGGAGCCATAATGAATTACGTGAGACAGGATATGAATTTTAGCATCCTTCCACCTCACAAATTTCCCATCCATCCATAT
>SOKM01000337.1 GCA_004375785.1 Candidatus Cloacimonadota bacterium
AGATTTATCATCTAATGAAGAGGAAATAGTGTTTTCTCTCTATACTCCGAATGGATATAACATCCATATCTTACACATTGATAAGAACAATTTTGAAGAAGTCGAAATCGAGAAATCAGAAATTGAGAAATTGACATTTGAGGAGAAAAAGATAGAGCCACAAATCCATTCCTACAATCCTCTTCCCTATCTCCTTCCACGATTTTGGCTGCCTGTACCAATTATTAATGAAATGACCTTATCCCCGGGGTTTCTAACTTTTTTTCAAGATGTTCTTTCATATCATCAGTTCTTCATCTACGGGGGATACTCTATACCAACAAAGGGCTTTCTTTACGACATTTTGTATATCAACAATATGTTTCCTCCACAAATATCAGCTGAATTAACCAAGGATTTCCTGTCAATAGAAAATAGCTTTTACCTCACTTTTTTTAGAAACTACACAACATCACACCATTCCTTCACCGCAGGATACGAATATGACGTTCTTATGAGTCAGAATGTAACATCAAAACTCTCTTGTATCGTCTTTGGATATCATTTCAGTAATCGATTGAGATTTCCCAAATCAATTGAATACGAGAGAGGAGGATATTTTACAACAAACTACAGGCTCTATTCTGAGAGGTATATATATATATATACATACCATAATGTGAAAGCAAAAGCAGGATGTTATATAAAAGGACCTTTTTCACACAATGTTTTGGCAGTAAAGTCAGCATCAGGCTTTTCTCTTTCAGATACTACATACGCTGGAAGAATGTCTCTCGGAGGAAACTCAGGAACGTTTGCAGTAAGGGGATATGACGAAGGAACCTATTATGAAAAGACTGTCATTACTGGCACAGTAGAGTATTCATTCCCCTTGTTGTGGTTCGAAAGAGGAATAAGCACCTATCCTATATACTTCCGTAATCTTCACGCAAAACTTTTTAGTGATGCAGGAACCGCTGCTCAAGATTTTCCACCTAATAGTATAGAATCTATGCTGTTATCTTTTGGAATAGAGACAACCCTTTCCCTTGACCTATTATACTCTCAGGTTCCCTGTGACCTCACTGTTGGATTAGCAGTAACAAAGGAAGGAACAAAACCGTCATTCTATTTCACCATCTCAACCTTCATCCCCTATTCTTTCAATAACGAAAGAATTATCGAACCAAACATCCATCATTAGGTAACCGTAGGCTTTACCCTGAACCATGCGGTGCAGAGTTTAGAGACTTTGCCAAAATGTGAATTTTTGCATGGTAGCCACAACCTTTAGGTTGCGTAATTCATTGTATTATAAGAAGTTAAGTTCGCAGGCTAAAGCCTGCGCCTACCTACTGCGCACCTTATCTTCTGTCATCTGTTTCTGCTTACTCCTTACTATCTTTACTTATTCTCTGAAAGAGTACGCAGGTTGTCTTTTCTCACTGTAAATTTGATTTTGTCAAGATACTCAAGAAAGGGAATAGCATACTTTCTTGTTGTCTTTAATATATCCTTGAGTTCTCCTGCACTTAAAGGACCCCTCTTATTTATTGCATCCCTGATGAGGTCTTTACCTTTTTCAATTGCATCTTTATGGAAATAGATATTTCCTTTAATCTTTATAATTTCGCCTTCACCCATAAGATTCCTGACAAGGTCGTCATCTTCCAGTTTCTCCGGCTTAAAGAGGTCTCTTTTCAGAGAATCTAAAATTCTTTTTCTTCTTCTACCAGTCTCCTTATCAAATTTAGGAGCAAAACTTGAGAGTTTCACATAATTCTTTTCTACATTTATTTCATCCATAGAGGCAAGCAGAAAGTCAAAGGTATTCCTTTCTATTTTTAGAGCAGTTCTTAAACCCTCCTTATCCATTCCTTTCTTCAAAGGATTTTTCTTATGAAAAAGTGCAACTTTTTCTATAATATCCTTCTTTATTTCTTCAAACCCTCCCTTTGAAAAAACTTCATCTCCTAATATAACAATCCTGCCATCTTTAAGAAGATTATCACAGATTTTTTTGAATCCAGCCGGAGGTAACTGCATCCTTTTGCGTATTTTGTTTTGTGGTAAGTGGTTGTTATTTATGAAGAAAAGTAGCGTATCTTCATCCTTTGCTTCAATAAATCTTTTCCTCTCTTTTAATGTCTCTTTTGAAAATCTTCTTCTTATCTCCGGAAATGCATCGAGTACCAGACCACCACCGAGGAGTTTCATAGGTGAATAGAATCTCAAAATAAACCTGTCCTTTCTTAAAGCAATGAGTTCTTCTTCTAAAACAAGGAATGATAGAAATTTTTCATCACCAGCGACTTTTCTTTTCCCAATGAGTTCTAACCTTCCAAGGTATTCTCCACTCCCGAGATAGACCCTTACTCTTGTCATATCCTTTATATTTCCTATCTCATTCACAGGTTCAATATAAACAAGTAGTCTATTGGTCGGAGTGAGTTGACCTTCCTTAGAGATAAGATATCCTCTCTCAACCATCCCCTTCTCAATACCAGGCAGATTGATTGCAACTCTTTCTCCTGCTGAAACCCTGCTCTTCTTTAAATTGTGCTCCTGAATCTGTCTTGCCTTTGTTTTATGTCCGGGTGGAAGAATAACAACCTCATCTCCTTCTTCTATCAGTCCAGAGAGCAATGTGCCGGTTACAACAGTGCCTATGCCCTTAAGGTCAAAACATCTATCAATTGCAAGCCTTGTAAATTGGTTCTCTATTTCCCTCTCTCCTATTTTACTCACCCTTTCATCAAGCACTTCCTTCATCCGAGAAAGTCCCTCTCCTGTTACAGATGAGAATTCCACAATTGGAGCACCTTCATAGGGTGTATTTTGTATAAGGTCAGAAATTTCCTCTTTTACTATCAAGCGGGTCTCTTCATCCACTATATCTACTTTGCTAATTCCTATGATTATATCTTTTATTCCGAGAAATCTCATAATCTGGAAATGTTCTTTTGTCTGCGGCATCACACTCTCGTTTGCAGCAACAACAAGAATGACAATGTCCATTCCCCCCACACCAGCAAGCATATTCTTTAAGAACCTTTCATGCCCGGGAACATCGATTATTCCTATTCTACCTGATTTATCAAGGTCTATGTATGCAAAACCGAGGTCTATCGTAAGACCTCTCTCTTTCTCTTCTGTTAGCCTGTCTGTATCTATACCTGTTAAAGCCTTGATTAATTCAGTCTTCCCGTGGTCAACATGACCTGCTGTTCCGATTATTTTACCCATTCTTCTAGTCTATCTGGTTTATTTAGTCTCTTTAGTTTATTTGGTTTATCTGGTTTATAACGAACTAAACGCTCTAAACGAATCAAATTTTCTCACAAATCTTTTTAATCGCTTCTTTTACATCCTTTATCTCAACGGGAAATATTGTTCTCAAGTCCATTACCACTCTATCCTTTTCTATGCGTGCAATTACGGGAGGGATATTTTCCCTGAGGAGTCTAAGGAGCTTTGCTTCTTTCAATCCCTTATGTTTTATGGCAACAAGATATGTCGGCATTACCTCAGCAGGCATAGAGCCACCTCCCATCTCTGAAAAACCCTTTTCTATTTCTATATCCATCTTTCTCTTTGTTACAGTTTCTATTTCCTTTTTCAACGTTATTGCTCTTTTCCTTATCACATCTTCCATTAAGAAAGCCATGTTGAGACCAGGTAACTCTTTAACAGGATCATCCGAATATAGGTAGATACGCAGGATTGCTTCCAGGGCAGAAATGGTAAATTTATCTATTCTCAGAGCACGCAAAAGAGGATTGTTCTTCAATATTACAAGAAGTTCCTTCTTGCCAAGAATGATACCTGCCTGTGGTCCACCAAGTAACTTATCACCACTGAAGGAAACAATGTCAATCTTCTTTTTCACAATTTCCTTTACAGTTGGTTCATTTTCAAATCCAGCTGTTTTCATATTAACAAGAAGTCCGCTCCCGAGGTCCATCATTGTTATAAGACCTTTAGACTTTCCGAGAAACACAATTTCTTCAATAGAAGGGTCATTGGTAAAACCTACAATTCTGAAGTTACTTCTATGACTGAGGAGAAGCATTCTCGTAACTGGAGTGATTGCCCTTTTGAAATCTTCTATATATGTTCTGTTCGTTGTTCCCACTTCAATAAGTTTTGCCCCGCTTTTCTTCAGTATATCAGGAAGTCTGAAAGAGCCTCCTATCTCTACCAGTTGCCCCCTTGACACTATTACTTCTTTATCCTTTGCAAATGTATCAAGACATAAAAGGACTGCACCAGCATTATTATTGACAACAATGACATCCTCTGCTTCTGTTAAATCCTTTAATAGCCCTGTAAGATGGTCGTATCTCTTACCCCTCTTTCCTTCTTTTAAGTTATACTCAAGATTTGAATAACCTGTAAGTATCGGTTTTATAATATCTATCAGTTTTTCTGGCAGGGGAGCTCTTCCCAGATTTGTGTTGAGAATAATACCTGTAGCGTTAATGACCTTTCTAATACTCAGACTTTCTTTTTCAAGAACGGCTCCTAAATCATGTATAAAACTATTAAGTACAAACCTTTTCCTCTCTGTTTTAATAATCCTTTCCCTGGCTTCTTTTAATAATTTGTTGCAGCATGCCTTTACAAATTTTCTTGGAAATCTCTGTAGAAAAAGTTTTATCTCCTTTTTAGTAAGAAGCTTCTCAATAGAAGGAATTTTCCTTAATTCTTTTTTATTTGTTTCATTCATAAAAATAGTATAAGATAAAAACAGTGCAGTGTCAAATAAAAAAATTTGTTTTCATCTCTTATATGCTCTTTCAATCCCTGTTAATTTTGTTTTTTTCTTGACACCTTATACAATTTATGTTAGAAATAAATTATGATATAAACATAGAAATTAGTTCAGAAGAACAAAGTAATAAAAAAAAGGAGGAAGTATGGCTTTCGATGAAGCCTCTTGCATATGGATGGATGGGAAATTTGTGAGGTGGAAGGATGCTAAAATTCATATCCTGT
>SOKM01000146.1 GCA_004375785.1 Candidatus Cloacimonadota bacterium
TAAGGGAAGGCGGAAAGACAGTGGGTGCAGGAGTCGTTACTAAAATCTTAGAATAAGGTAGAAGATGCGTGAGATTATAACACTTGAATGTTCTGAATGTAAGCATAGGAATTACACTACTACAAAGAACAAAAGAAAACATCCAGGAAGGGTTGAATATAAAAAGTTTTGCCCTTTCTGCAGGAAACATACAAAACATAAAGAGACCCGCTAAGAGAAAAGCACGCAGATTCACACAGATTAGAAGGATAAACACAGATTTATTATGTATAAGTATGAAGAACTAAAACATAAAATAAGTAGACTAGATTTGTACAATGAAATGTATCTGCGAAAATCTGCTTTATCTGTTCACCCCATTAGAAATTTACTATTTAACGAGGTGAATATCTGTGTGCAAATATTTAAAGAAAATTTCAGGGTAGGCCTGTAGCTCTAACGGATAGAGCATCGGACTCCAAATCCGGGGGTTGGGGGTTCGAATCCTCCCAGGCCTGCCATTTAGAAAAGAGTGAGTATTTATTGAAATAGATCTTTTATTTGAAAGGTAAGTGAAATGCAGTCTGTTATTCAGTTCCTAAAGGAAGTAAAAATTGAACTTATAAAGGTTACCTGGCCCAAAAAAGATGAACTGATTGGTTCCACAACAGTTGTTCTGATAGTTTCAGTCATACTTGCAATTTTTGTCGGATTAGCTGACTTTTTAATCAGAAATATTGTAATATTCCTTTATAAAACAAGGTAGTATGATGAAAAAGTGGTATATTGTTCATGTTTTCACAGGACAGGAAAAAAAGATAAAAAATTTATTGGAGGAACAGATAAACCTTATAGGTAAAAAAGATGAATTTGGCTATGTTTATATTCCTGTTGAGAACATTGCAAAGATAAAAAACAAGGAAAAGGTTATCACCGAAAAAAGGATTTATCCGGGTTATCTGGTTCTGGAAATGGAACCCAATGATGAAAATTTTAGACTTGTGAGGAATACATCTGGAGTAATGGATTTTCTTGGCAGTGACAAACCTCAGGAACTCTCAGAGGCAGAAGCAGAAAGAATGCTTGAGATTATGAGAACAAAGGTTAGTAGAATATTAAGAGAAATACCGTTTCAAAAAGGAGACTCGGTTATAATAATTGATGGGCCATTTGTTGATTTTAATGGAGTCGTGGAAGAGGCTCACCTTGATAGAGAGAAGGTAAAAGTAGTAGTAACAATCTTTGGAAGAGCGACTCCTGTTGAATTGAGTTTCTTACAGGTAAAACTTCTGTAAGGAGGATTTATGGCAAAAAAACCTATTGAAAGGATAATTAAGTTACATGTTCCAGCTGGTGAGGCAACCCTTGCTCCCCCTGTTGGCCCGGCTCTTGGACAGCATTTGCAGGACCCAATGAAATTCTGCCGGGAATTCAATGAGAAAACAAAAGGTAAGGAAGGACTCATTGTTCCTGTTTTAATTACTGTTTATAAGAATAAGACATTCTCTTTTATTATAAAGACACCGCTTGCTTCTATACTCTTGAAAAGAGCAGCAAAGCTAGCAAAAGGTTCTCCTCAGCCAAACAAGGAAAAAGTTGGAAAAATAACAAAGGAAGAATTAAAGAAGATTGCCCAGGAAAAAATGCAGGATTTAAATGCCAATAATCTTGAAAGTGCGCTTAAAATTATTGAAGGAACAGCGAGAAGTATGGGAATTGTTGTAATTTAATGAAGAAAGAGGCAATAATCAATGAAAAAGAGTAAAAGATATAAAGAGATAAAAGCAAAAGTAGAAAAAAGGGAATATTCTATCGGTGAAGCCATTACTTTCTTAAAGGATAACTCTAAGGTCAAGTTTGATGAAACTGTAGAGGTTACAATGAAATTAGGGATTGACCCGAGAAAATCAGATCAAATGGTTCGGGGTACTGTATTTCTTCCTTACGGGACCGGGAAAAAGATAAAAATCCTCGTATTTGCAGCAGATGACAAGGAGAAAGAAGCAAAAGATGCAGGCGCAGATTATGTGGGAAGTGATGATATTATTGAGAAGATTATAAAAGGGTGGACAGACTTTGACCTTGCAATAGCAGTTCCAGAACTGATGGCGAAGGTTGGTAAAATAGGTAAAATTCTTGGACCAAAAGGATTAATGCCAAACCCCAAAGTTGGCACAGTCACAAAAAATATATCAAAAGCAGTTAATGATGCAAGAAAAGGAAGGGTTGAATTCAAGGTGGATAAGACAGCAAATCTGCACATTCCAGTTGGAAAGCTATCCTTCAGTCCAGAAAAAACCGAGGAAAATTTTCTCGAGATATTAAGAGAGGTAATAAAATTGAAGCCATCTTCTTCAAAAGGGACATATATAAAAACTATTTATCTCTCTTCATCTATGGGACCCAGTCTCAAAATTAATGTACAAGAAACTGTCAAAGCGATGCATTAAAAAAATTGGTTAGATAGGGGAATGTATGGAAAAACAGGTAATAATAAGAAAAAAGGAAAAAGTTGAGAGATTGGTAGAAAAACTGAAAAAGGCTGTATCTTTCTATATTGTGGATTTTACAGGATTAAATGCAAATGAGATGAACAATTTGCGAAGAAGATTCAAGAATAACAATTTTGAGTATTTTGTTACTAAGAATACAATCCTGAGACTTGCAAGTGAAAAATTGGGATTTGAACAGATTTCTGAAATTATTACAGGAGTGAATGCAATCTCGATCTCTTATGAAGACCCCATTGGGCCTGCAAAGATTATTGCTGGTTTCTACAAAGAAAAAAATCTGCTTTCAATGAAACTCTGTTATATCGAAGGGCAATGGTTTTCCTCACAGGATATTAAGAAAATTGCAGACTTACCATCAAAGGAGATTCTGCTCGGTCAATTGTTAAATCTCCTGAATAGTCCTGTTAATCAATTTGTAACCCTCATGAAAAATATTGTCTGTAATTTTGTAAGGGTCCTGGATGAGATTAAAGGGGTAAAGGAGAAAGAATCAAAAGAGGCAGAAGAAATAATTGAAGTAAAGGAAGAGCCGCTGCCAAAAAAAGAAGAGAGAGAGGAAGCAAAAGATGTAAAAGAAGTAAAAGATGTAAAAGAACGCAAAGAACCCAAAGAGTCCAAGGAGACCAAAGAAACCAAAGAAACTAAAGAACCCGAAGAGATCAAAAAAACTAAAGAAACAAAAGAGTCCAAAGAGACAAAAGAAACTAAAAAACAAAACAAACCAAACAAACTATAAAAACTAAATATTTAAGGAGGAATAATGCCAAAGGCAAAAAAAGATACAAAGAAAGAAGTGATGTCTTTGATCGAGGGTATGACGGTGCTGGAACTTTCTGAACTTGTTAAAGACTTAGAGGAGAAATTTAACGTTAAGGCACAGGCTCCAGTGATGCAGGTAGCATCAGCAGAAACTGAGGCGGCAAAAGAAAAAGCTGAAGAGCAGATAGAATTTGATGTTATATTAAAAGAATTTGGAGATAAAAAGATACAGGTGATAAAAGAAGTTCGCTCAATCACTAGTCTTGGGTTAAAGGAAGCAAAGGCACTTGTGGATGGTGTACCCAACCCGGTCAAGGAGAAAGTGTCAAAAGAGGAAGCGGATAATATCAAGAAACAGCTTGAGGCTGTTGGTGCAAGCGTAGAGGTCAAGTAACTCCTCTTTTATCGATGTAAGATTACAAAGAAAATGTCAATTTGGTAAGGGAGTCTGATACCAAAGGAGTTTCATTTGATACCTAAAAGAAAAAGCTTTGCAAAGGTCGGTTCGTTATTGGAGATTCCAAACCTTATTGGTCTCCAACTTAATTCTTACAAGAATTTTCTTCAGCCCGATGTATCCCCTGAGGCAAGGAAGCAGATAGGTTTAGAAATGGTTTTCCGAGAGACATTCCCTATAGAGGATACACACGGTCGTTACTCACTTGAGTATGAAAAATATTCTATTGGAAAAGCCAACTATACCCCTGAAGAAGCGATTAAAAAGGGAGTTAACTATTCTGCTCCTCTCAAAGGGATTTTTCGCTTGATATGTTCTGGAAAAGGAAACGAAGTTGCTGAAGCAATAGAGCAGGAGGTTTACCTCTGTGAACTTCCTTTGATGACTGAAACAGGAACATTTATCATCAATGGTGTTGAGAGGGTTGTGATTAGTCAACTCCATCGTTCACCAGGGGCATATTTTTTTGAATCTGTTCATCCTACAGGAAAAAGGATATATATTGCACAGATAATACCTTATAGAGGTTCCTGGATAGAGTTTTCTTTTGACACAAGAAATGTTCTTTATGTAAACCTTAATAGAAGGAAAAAGTTTCCTGTGACCATTCTTCTTAAGGCTCTCGGTTTTCGGAATGACGAAGAAATAATAAAACACCTTTTTAATTTTAACACTGCGAGGATAGAAAATATTAATAATCTTGCAAAGTCTTCTCTTTTAGGTAAATACCTTGCATCAAATG
Organism: Candidatus Cloacimonadota bacterium; assembly: GCA_004375785.1. Taxonomy (GTDB): domain Bacteria; phylum Hydrothermota; class E44-bin80; order E44-bin80; family E44-bin80; genus E44-bin80. Next base: position 4,451 of record SOKM01000146.1, read on the forward strand.
TAATTAGTAAATTAACAGGTGAAGTCATTGCAGAATGCGGAAGAAAAATAACACCAGCGCTTCTGAACTCGATGGTAGTTTCTAAAGTGCGAAAAGTAGAAGTGATTAAAACTGATACTGATGATCCGATAGATTTGTTGATGAATACACTGAAAAAGGATACAGTGAATGGGGAAGAGGATGCACTGGAGAGTATTTATGCCATTCTAAGAGGAACAAAACCTCCCAATGTCGACCTGGCAAGAAGGTATCTTCTTAACACCTATTTCTCAGAGACTAAATACAATATTGGAGATGTTGGTAGATATAAAATGAAAAGTAAATTTGGATACGATATGGAAACAAGACCATTTACCCTTACTAAAGAAGATATAGTTGATATAGTAAAGTATATTTTCGAGCTTACTGAAGGAAAAGGTTTTATTGATGATATTGACCATCTCGGGAATAGGAGGCTGAAAAGCGTAGGCGAGCTTTTGAGCGATCAGTTCAGGGTAATCCTTTCAAAGATGGGGCGTTCAATCAGGGAGAAGATGCTTCTTAGCGATAAGAGTGAACTGATGCCTTCAGATTTGATTAATGAAAGATACCTGTCAAGTTCAATAAAAAGTTTTTTTGCAACAAGTCAGCTGTCTCAGTTTATGGAACAGACAAATCCTCTATCGGAGTTGACTCATAAGAGAAGACTTTCAGCTCTTGGCCCAGGGGGATTAAAAAGAGAGACTGCAAGTTTTGAAGTCAGAGATGTCCACTATAGTCATTATGGTAGGATTTGTCCAATTGAGACTCCAGAAGGTCCAAACATAGGTCTTATAACTTCTCTGTCAACCTATGCACAGATCAACAAATACGGATTCATTACTTCACCTTATATCAAACTTGAAAAAGGGATTGTTACCGGTGAAGTAAAATATCTTACTGCAGATGAAGAGGATAAGTTTACAATAGCACAGGCGAACATACCGATTGACAATAAAGGAAGAATTAAGAAAGCACTCATCCTCAGTAGAAGACGAGGTAATTTCCCTATTGTATCACCGAAAAAATTGAATTTTATGGATGTTTCACCAAAACAGCTTGTCAGTACCTCTGCGTCACTTATCCCATTTTTAGAGCATGATGATGCAAACCGTGCGTTGATGGGGTCAAACATGCAGCGTCAGGCAGTTCCTTTACTTATTCCTGAATCACCCATTGTGGGAACGGGAATGGAAGGTCGAGTTGCAGTCGATTCAGGGACGGTAATTACTGCTAAAAATGCGGGTGTTGTAAAAAAGGTAAATTCAAATTTTATAGAGATTGAACCGAGTGGTAAGAAGGATAAAACAGATATTTTCTCAAAAGATATTTACTTTCTTAAAAAGTTTAAGAGAACGAATCAGAATACTTGCTTTAATCAAAATCCCCTTGTAAGAGTCGGTGATACAATCAAAAAAAACGAGGTTATAGCTGATGGAGCTGCAACGGATAAGGGTGAACTTGCCCTGGGCACAAATGTTCTTGTAGCATTTATGCCCTGGAGAGGCTACAATTTTGAAGATGCGATTATAATTTCTGAGAAACTTCTAAAAAATGATAAATTTACATCTATCCATATAGAGGAATTTGAAATAGAGGTCAGGGAGACAAAATTGGGTCAGGAAGAGCTGACACGAGAAATTCCCAATGTTGGAGAGGAATCTGTTAAATACCTGGACGAAAAGGGAATTATAATGATTGGTGCTGAAGTTGGACCTGATGACATTCTTGTTGGAAAAGTGACTCCGAAAGGAGAGACAGAACTTACTCCTGAAGAAAAACTTCTGAGAGCAATATTCCGAGAAAGAGCAGTAGAGGTGAGAGATACCTCTTTAAGAATGCCGCCCGGTGTTTCAGGGATAGTGATAGATGTAAAGGTTTTGAGAAGGAAGATAAGTAAGGAAAAATTGGAGCCTGAGCAAACCGCTGAACTTAAAAAACTTGAAAAGATGGTTAAGATAGAAAAAAAAGAACTTGTTAAGAAAAGGGACGAATATTTATTTAATTTCCTGAAAGGGAAAAAGTGTATTCGGACAGTAAAAAACAGAAAGGGTAAGATTATCTTCCAGAAAGGGCAGAAGTTCAGCAAAGAGAAATTGGAAAAAGTAAATTTTGGTGATATTATTTTCCCAAAAAGTTCTGTTTACGAAGGAGTTGATATCAACAAAATTTACGAAAGGTGTAATGAAAAAATAGAAGAACTTGATGAAAACTATAAGAAAAAGAAGGAAAGTAAGTCAAGGGGAGATGAATTGTTTTATGGGGTTATTGAAAAGATAAAAGTTTTTGTTGCTGAAAGGAGAAGGCTTTCTATGGGTGACAAACTTTCAGGGCGGCACGGTAACAAAGGAGTAATTGCAAGGATTGTTCCTGAGGAGGATATGCCCTATATGGAGGATGGAAGGACCATTGAAATTATTCTTAATCCTCTTGGAGTTCCCTCGAGAATGAATCTTGGCCAAATACTTGAAACACATCTTGGATGGGCAGCAAAAACCCTTGGATATAAAGTATCAAGCCCTGTTTTTGAAGGTGCAACTGTAGATGAGATAAAGGCAGAACTGCGAAAATCCAATCTATCTGAGGATGGAAAAGCAGTACTCTATGATGGGTTTACAGGAGAGCGATTCGAAAATAAGGTCACTGTTGGTTATGCATATATAATGAAATTATCTCATATGGTTGATGATAAAATACATGCAAGAAGTAGTGGTCCTTATTCGCTTATTACCCAACAGCCGCTTGGTGGAAAGGCTCAGTTCGGAGGGCAGAGATTTGGTGAAATGGAAGTATGGGCTCTTGAGGCTTATGGTGCTGCGTATACACTGCAGGAAATATTAACAGTAAAATCAGACGATGTGAGTGGAAGGACCCACCTCTACGAATCCATAATAAAAGGCGAAAATCCACCTAGACCAGGTCTTCCCGCATCCTTCAATGTTTTAATCAAAGAATTGCAGGGTTTGTGCCTTGATATAGAATTAGGCAAAGAAAAAGATTGATATTAAAAAGGGGGTGTAACAATTGTTGATTGGAATGCAGAATAAAAATGTAACTACCAGAGATTTTGATTATATTAAAATTAAACTCGCATCTCCAGAAATAATAAGAAGCTGGTCGTATGGTGAAGTCACAAAACCAGAAACAATAAATTATAGAACACAGAAACCGGAAAAAAATGGTCTTTTCTGTGAAAGAATATTCGGTCCTGTAAAAGATTATGAATGTAGTTGTGGTAAATATAAGCATGTAAAATATAGAGGAGTTGTTTGTGAACGGTGTGGTGTAGAAGTTAACCTTTCAAAGGTTCGAAGAGAAAGAATGGGGCATATAGAACTTGCTGTACCCGTGGCTCATATCTGGTTTTATAAAACAATCCCATCACGAATTAGCTATCTTCTTGGTATTTCTCCAAAGATTGTACAGAGGGTACTCTATCATGAATCTTTTATAATAGTTGACCCTGGAGATACGCCATTAAAGAAAGCTGAACTTCTGTCAGAAACTGACCATTCAAAATTATCAATTGAATATCCAGATGGTTTTATTGCAAAAATGGGTGCAGAGGGATTATATGACCTTCTCTGTGAACTGGATCTTGACGAAATTTCTGCAAAGTTAAAATCATACATGAAAGTTGAAGTATCTATTACCAAAAAGAAGTCGATCCTCAAAAGATTAAAAATTGTTGAGGCGTTCCGGTTATCAAAAAACAGACCTGAATGGATGATTCTAATGGTTATTCCAGTTATTCCACCTGACCTGAGACCTCTTGTGCCACTTGAAGGAGGTCGTTTCGCCACCTCTGATCTGAATGACCTCTACAGACGAGTGATTACAAGGAATAATAGGCTCAGGCATCTGATTGATATAAAAGCTCCAGAAATTATCCTGCGTAATGAAAAAAGAATGTTACAGGAAGCAGTCGATGCCTTGTTTGATAATACCAGAAGGTCAAGACCAATAAAGGGCAGAGGTAACCGACCCCTGAAATCTCTTTCCGATGCCTTAAAAGGAAAACAGGGAAGGTTTAGACAGAATCTTCTTGGTAAAAGAACTGATTATTCTGGAAGGTCTGTTATTGTTGTTGATCCAACTTTGAAACTCGAACAGTGCGGTCTTCCAAAAATAATGGCACTGGAGCTCTTCAAACCCTTTATTATCAGAAAGCTTGAAGAGCGAGGGTATGCACAGAGTGTGAAAGGCGCAAAAAGATTGCTCTATAAGAAATCACCTGAGGTATGGAGTATTTTAGAAGAGATAGTGACAGACCATCCCATTTTGCTTAACAGAGCACCCACACTGCATCGCCTTGGTATCCAGGCATTTAACCCTGTCCTCGTTGAAGGAAAGGCAATAAGAATTCACCCGCTTGTTTGTGTTCCTTACAATGCAGATTTTGATGGCGATCAGATGGCTGTCCATGTTCCATTATCATATGAGGCACAGATTGAATCAGTCTTTTTGATGCTCTCTGCAAATAATATTCTCTCGCCTGCACATGGAAAACCGCTTGCTTCTCCTACCCAGGAAATTGTGGTTGGCTGCTATTATCTTACAAAAGAGAAGAAAAACGGAAAAGGTGAAAATAAAATATTTTCAAACCCTGATGAGGTGAGGTTTGCTGTAGAAAATGATGTACTTGACCTTCATTCAAAAATAAAATTCTTTGTAGATAGTAAACTGATTGATACAACAGCTGGAAGGGTTATCTTCAACGAAGTTATTCCTGAAGGTATTCCTTTTGTTAATCACTTAATGGATAAAAAATCACTTGGTGACCTTGTTGGAAAATGTTACTGGACAATTGGTAACAGGAAGACCGTTGAATTTCTGGACAGATTAAAGGAACTGGGATTCGAATACGCCACCCGTTCTGGTTTGACTATCGGGATCGATGATATACTTACACCTGAACAAAAAAAAGGAATTATTGAAAATGTAATGAAGAAAATAGAGGGGGAGCAGAAAAATTATGAAAAAGGTATTATAACTGATAGTGAAAGATATAATAGAATCATAGATGCATGGACGGATGCAATTGAATTGGTAGAAAATGTTCTTATTGAACAAATGAGCAAAGACAGAGAAGGATTTAATCCCATATACATTATGAGCCATTCAGGTGCAAAAGGTTCAACAGAGCAGGTCAGACAGCTTGGTGGTATGAGAGGGCTTATGACGCGGCCACAAAAGAAGATTACAGGTCAGATTGGTGAAATCATAGAGACACCCATCTTAAACAATTTTAAGGAAGGTTTGACTGTTCTTGAATATTTCATTTCGACACATGGTTCGAGGAAGGGACTGACAGATACAGCGCTGAAAACAGCAGAAGCCGGGTACCTTACGAGAAGGTTGGTTGATGTTGCACAGGATGTTATTATTTCTGATGAAGATTGTAATGCGGTGCTCGGTTTAGATATTACAGCATTAAAGGAAGGAGAAAAGGTAATTGAGCCGTTAAGCGATAGAATAGAGGGGAGGTTTGTACTTGAGGAAGTCATACACCCTTTTACAAATGAAATTATTGTTAAAGCAGATGAAGAGATAACAGCTGAAAAAGCGAAAGAGATTGAAAAAACAGGGATCCAATCTGTTAAAATTCGTTCTGTACTTACCTGTGAAGCAAAAAGAGGACTTTGTAGAAAATGTTATGGCAGGGATTTAGCATCAGGAAGACTTGTTGAGATAGGTGTTGCAGCGGGTGTAATGGCTGCACAGAGTATTGGAGAACCAGGAACACAACTTACATTGAAGACATTTCATATAGGGGGTACAGCAACAAGAATTACAGAGCAATCTGAAATCGAATCGACATCAAGTGGTAAGTTAAAATTCAAAAATATAAGGTATTGTTTAAATGCAAACAATGAAAAGGTTGTTCTATCAAGGAATGGTTATATTCTTTTAGAAGATAAGCTCGGGAAGAAGGAAGCGAAGATGAAAGTTCCATATGGCGCAATTCTCAATGTTAACAAAGGTGACACAATAAAAAAAGATGATATTGTTTTCACTCTAGATCCTTACAGTACTGTTATAATCTTAGAAGAAAAAGGGAAGATTAAATTCAAAGATATTGTAGAAAATGTCACTATGATTGAAGAACTTGATGTGAGAACTCAACGCAGGCAACAAGTGATAGTTGAATCGCGAGAGAGGGGAAAGACTTTCCATCCACAGATCGATATTCTTGATAGCAAGGGGAAGAATATTGCAAGTTATTCTGTTCCGGTTGGGGCATATCTTTTAGTAAAAGATGGACAGAAAATTTCCCCGGGTGAACTCCTTGCCAAAATTCCAAAGGAGATAAGAAAGACAAGGGACATTACAGGAGGTTTGCCAAGAGTTGCTGAATTATTTGAGGCACGTATACCTAATAATGCTGCTATAATTTCAGAGATAGATGGGGTTGTGGGATTTGGACCCATAAAGAGAGGAGAAAGGACTATTATTATTGAGAGTGATACAGGCGATAGGAGGGAATATAAAGTTCCGTATGGAAGACATCTGATAGTTCATGATGGTGAAAAAGTTAGAGCTGCTGATAAATTATGTGATGGTCCCATTAACCCTCATGATATTCTTACAATTAAGGGTACTGTTGCTTCTATGGAGTACTTGAGGAATGAAATTCAAGAGGTTTACAGATTACAGGGTGTGAAGATAGATGATAAGCATATTGGTGTTATTGTTCGGCAGATGCTTCAAAAGGTTTTAATTGACAGTCCAGGAAATACAAGTTTCATCGAAGAAGATATTGTTGAAAAATGGAGGGTGAACGAAGAGAACAGAAGGGTTATACAAGAAGGTGGAAAACCTGCTGTTTTTAAACCATTGCTTCTTGGAATAACAAAAGCAGCTATTAGTACAGAAAGTTTTATTTCTGCAGCCTCTTTCCAGGAAACCACAAGGGTACTAACTGATGCGGCTGTCAGGGGGAAGAGGGATGACCTCTTGGGTCTTAAAGAGAATGTCATAGTTGGAAATCTTATCCCTGCTGGGACAGGAACAAAAAGATATTCAGAAATAAAATTAAAGGTTGAAGAAGAGGAGAATGAAGAAGAAAAGGTAGAAAAAGAAAAATCCATAGAAGATGAAACAGAACAGAAACAAATTAGCCACTAAGGCTCAAAGGCACAAAGGATGAATATTAGTTATAGACCACGAGCAGGAAAAAGAGAATTATTTGATAATCTTGGTGTCTTAGTGCCTTTGTGGCAGAATAGTTACAAAAAAAGCAGTTCCACAAGTGGGGAGGTTTGATGCCAACAATTAACCAATTAGTGAGAAAAGGAAGAAAAAAGATAACAAAAAGAAAGAAAACACCCGCTCTTTTGAGATGTCCTCAAAGAAGGGGTGTTTGCACCAGGGTATATACCACGACACCAAAGAAACCAAACTCAGCTCTGAGAAAGGTTGCAAGAGTTAGGCTTACAAGTGGGTTTGAGGTTACGTGCTATATCCCAGGGGAAGGTCATAATTTACAGGAACATTCAATTGTTCTTGTTCGTGGAGGTAGGGTGAAAGACCTTCCTGGTGTTAGGTATCACATAGTCCGCGGTGTCCTTGACACTGGTGGTGTAGAAGGAAGAAAGCAGGGAAGATCTCTTTACGGAACGAAGAGAGGAAAGAAAGCAGAATAGAGAGGACAAGGGTAAAGGATAAAGGGTAAAGGAAAAAGGATAAAGTGAAAAGACAGGATTAAAAAGGTAGCCGCAGGCTTTAGCCTGCGTTACTTTAGAACAAAATGAAAATAAGGGAGGAAATATGTCTAGAAGGAGAAGACCAGAAAGAAGGAAACTTATACCTGATTCTCGTTTTAATAGCCTGTTCGTTGCTGGCATGATTAACAATATAATGAAAAACGGCAAAAAAAGCGTTGCCGAAAAGATAGTTGAAGGCGCCATTGAAATAATAGCAGATAAGACAGGCAAAAAGGGAGTTCATATACTTGAGAAAGCAATTCAAAATGTGATGCCAAAAGTTGAAGTGAGGCCACGGAGGGTTGGTGGGGCTACCTATCAGGTCCCAATGGAAGTTAGACCCAGTAGAAAAACAACACTTGCAATAAGATGGATAATTCATGCTGCAAGTGCAAGAAGCGGACATTCGATGAAAGAAAAGCTTGCTATGGAATTTATTGATGCAAATAAAAACCAGGGGGCTGCTATAAAGAGGAAGGAAGATACTCACAGAATGGCTGAAGCGAACAGGGCATTTGCACACTTTAAATGGTAGAGAAATGTTGAAAGGGTAAAGGTTAAAGGATAAAAGTTGTAGCGTTGGGGCTTGCCCCGTGTAATAGGTACTTTTGGAGACGCAGGCTTTACCCTGAACCATACGGTGCAGGGTTTAGCCTGCGAATTCTTTAAAATAACCGTAAAAAAATCTAATATTCTTCTATGTAACAATTAAATGAAAAAATATCCACTTGAAAAAGTAAGAAATATTGGCATAATGGCTCACATTGATGCAGGGAAAACCACCACAACAGAGAGAATTCTCTTTTACACTGGTAAGGTGCATCGTGTGGGCGAGGTGGATGAGGGTTCTGCAACAATGGACTGGATGGAGCTGGAAAAGGAAAGAGGAATCACAATCACATCCGCAGCAACGACTTGTGTATGGAAAGATACAGAGATAAATATCATAGATACTCCCGGACATGTTGATTTTACTGTGGAAGTGGAAAGGTCGTTGATGGTTCTGGATGGTGCAATTGTTATTTTTAGCTCTGTAGAAGGGGTAGAACCGCAATCCGAGACTGTATGGAGACAGGCGGACAAATACGATATACCAAGAATATCTTTTATAAATAAGATGGACAGAATAGGTGCGAATTTTTACAGAACCGTTGAGATGATGAAGGAAAGATTATCTGCTAATCCATTGCTTCTCCAGATACCTTTAGGGAAGGAAGAAAAATTTGAGGGTGTAATAGATCTTATACGGATGAAGGCGGTAAAATGGTATGAAGAGAGATGGGGGATCGATTATTATGAGGAAGACATTCCTCGAGAATATTTAGATAAGGCAGACCACTACCATGAATTAATGATAGAAAAAATATGCGACCTTAATGAAAATATTACAGAGAAGTATATTGAGAACGAACCAATTACTGAAGATGAGATTCTAAGTACAATAAGAAAAGGAACATTAAAGGACAATATTCACCCTGTCTTCTGCGGTGCTGCATTCAGAAATAAGGGTGTACAAAAACTGCTCGATGCGGTTTTAGATTTTCTTCCTTCGCCACTTGATGTTCCCCCAATTGAGGGTATCAATCCTGTAACTGGAAAGGTTGAAAAGAGATTGCCCCGGATAGAAGAACCATTTTCTGCGGTTGTTTTTAAGATAGCAACTGATTTTCATGTTGGGAAATTGGCTTTTGTAAGGATCTACTCGGGGGAGATAGAGGAGGGAAAGGCTGTATATAATTCAAACCTCAAAAAACATGAGAGGGTAAGCAGAATACTATTGATGCATGCAAATAAGAGGTCTCAAATGCATAGTGTTTCAAGTGGTAATATTGTTGCATTTATAGGGCTGAAAGAGTCAAGAACAGGACATACGCTTTCGACCTTAAAACATCCTATCCTTTTCAAAACCCCCACCTTTCCAGAACCAGTTATCTCTGTTGCCATTGAACCCAGTTCACAGCAAGATTCTGAAAAACTCAGCTCTACATTAAGGACTTTACGGGATGAAGACCCAACATTTGAGGTAAAGTATAATGAGGAAACAGGGCAAACTATTATATCTGGAATGGGAGAACTTCATATCGAAGTCCTGTTGAACAGAATGATTAGGGAATTTGGTGTAAAAGCAAAGGTAGGTAACCCTCAGGTAGCGTATAAGGAGACAATAAGGAAGGCACAGATTGCTGAAGAGAAGTTCGTAAAACAGACGGGTGGAAGGGGGCAGTACGGGCATGTTAAGATTCAAATAGAACCACTCGAGAGTGGCGGTGAAGGTTTCGTTTTCAAAAATAATGCAAAGCAAGGTGTGATTCCCAAAGAATTCATTTCTGCTATTCAAGAGGGAATAATTGAGGCAATGGAGAATGGAATTCTTGCAGGTTTTCCTGTGGTGGATATAAAAACTACCCTTCTTGATGGCTCCTATCATGCTGTTGACTCCTCGGATATTGCTTTCAGAAGAGCGAGTTCGATTGCCTTTTATAAAGCAGCAGAGATGGCTTCCCCTGTTCTGCTTGAGCCAGTAATGGAACTTGAAATCGTTGTACCTGAATCTTATACGGGTGAAATAATGAAAGATATTCAGTCAAGGAGGGCTCGTGTACTCGGAATGAGACATCGGGAGCGAAATAGAATCATTGAAGCCCTTGTTCCACTTTCTGAGATGTTTGGTTATGCAACAACATTAAGATCTCTCTCTCAGGGAAGGGCAGTATACTCTATGCAATTTCACAAATATGATATTGTCCCTGAAGATATTCAGGAAAGCATATTGAAAAAAATTAGAGGATTTTGAATTTTTGATTATAAACCCTACTTTTTTTTGGAGTAAAAAGTTTGAGAAAATTTTCACAAAAAAAGATTGACAAAAGAATAAATTTATAGTATATTGATATGGTAGAATATTAAGCTGGAGGTGTTTTGAGGAGTACGGTCAAAGCAGTGGTTCTGTCAGGCGGAAAGAGTAAAAGAATGGGAAGGGATAAATCATTTCTAAATATTGGAGATGTTTTTCTTCTGGACATAATCGTTAAAAAATTAAAACTGGTTTTTGATGACATTTATGTGGTGATAAATAGTTCTTCTAAATTCCAGAATTTGAGTGCTAATCTTCTAACTGACATTTTTTCAGAAAAGGGTCCACTCGGAGGAATCTATACTGCTCTTGAATTAATTGATGCCAATTATATTTTTGTTTTTGCCTGCGATATGCCCTTTCTAAATACAGGATTAATAGAATATATGGTGGGTAAGATTGATAAACAATACAATGCAATTGTTCCTCTCATCAATAGAAGGGCAGAACCATTACATGCTATTTATTCACAAGGTTCTAAAGATACTGTAAAGGATTCTGTAGTGCAGAACCGACTGAGTGTCCATTCTCTTTTTAATAAATTCTCAACACTTTACGTGCAAGAAGAAGAGATAAAAGAGTTCGGTAATAATATGTTCTTTAATGTGAACACTTTAGAAGATTACAAAAAAGCGTTGGAGATTGCTGGGGATGCTGCAAAAAACTGAAACGGTTGAGATTTTAAGGATTAAAAGTGGTGTGGAGGAGAAGGTCAGGGATACTGTTACCATAGAGGAACCATTAACGATATTTCTGAACGGTGAGGAAGTTGTTACTTTACTTTATACGCCTTCTTATCCAGAACAGCTTGCAATTGGATTTCTTGTTTCTGAAGGTGTCATAAAAAAGAAAACGCATATTGAATCCATACGGTTTTACGATAACAAAAGTGTAATTAATATCAATATAAAGGCTAATGGCAATGCTTCGAAGAAACTAACCTCAAAAAGGCTTATTACATCGGGCTGCTGTGGAGGAACGAGTTTTTATAGAGCAGATGATGTAAAGCATTTCAAGAAGATAACTTCTAAAAAGAAGTTTGTGAAGGAAAATATTGTTGTTTTGATGAAAGAGATGTCAAGAAGGTCTTTTAACTTCAGAAAAACCGGGGGCGTTCATTCTTCTGCTCTTGCACGAGAAGGTAGGATTGCCCTTTTTAGAGAGGATATAGGTAGACACAATGCGATTGATAAAATACTTGGAGAGTGTTTTCTTTCCAATATTCCCCTCGATGATACAATTCTCCTTACAAGTGGAAGGATAACATCTGAAATAACAAGAAAGGTGGGGAGGGCTGGAATACCGGTTGTTGTCTCAAGGTCAGCTCCCACCAGTCTTTCGATAAAGATGGCTCGAGAGCAGGGGGTAACCCTGATAGGTTTTGTTCGAGCAAGAAGGATGAATATCTATACTGAGGGATGGAGAATAACATAGAAAGATATGTCAATTAAGACCATTGGGCAGATAAAAAAAGGAATAAAGAGTATAGAGAAGACCCGACAGTTTGAAAAGGAATCTCTCGTACATATTGAGAAGTTTTTTAGATTCTCCCTAAATGTGAAAAGGTCGGCAAAGAAAAGAATTGAAACTGCACCTGCGTTCAGTGGGGATTGTAAAGAAAAGATTGAGAAGGGAGAACATCTCGCTGATTTTTCCAAAATAAAAATTAATGATAATTTTCTTCTTGACAAATTCCATAAAATATGCGAAATTCGGGCAGAGATTAATGCTAAAGAGATGGAAGAGATTCAGAAGATGAAAAAGGCGATTGATAACGAGAAGATTGATTTTTCGAAAATTCAGCAGAACCTTGCTCGAGGGAAAATAAGATATTTTGATACCCTATCTAAAAAGATAGGAGTTGGAAAGGAACTTTTACATTCCATTGCTCTGGCTGTCTACAAACCAATCTTTGAACTCACTGTGGAAGAGAAGAAGGATTTGATTGAAGATTATGTTTGGGAAAAGGGCTCCTGCCCTATGTGTGGAACGAATCCAGGAATGGCAAAGTTAGAAAAAGAGGTCGGAAGAAGGTTGCTTTGGTGTCCGCTCTGCTCCTCAGAGTGGGTTTATAGAAGGATGAAGTGTCCATTCTGTGAAAACGACGAGCAGAAGTCACTGAGATTTTTTTATGTTGATGATGATAGTTTTTACAGGGTTGATGTTTGTGAGACCTGTAAGGGATATGTAAAAACAATCGATGAAAGAAAAAGAGGTAAGGAGGAAAAGACAATTTTTGAGATTGAGGACATAAAAACTTTTTATTTAGATGACATTGCTCTAAAAGAAGGTTATAAAAAAATATAAAATATATAATGGAAGGAGGTGACTATAGTCCATTTCTTAATGTAAAATAAAAAGATGAAAGGAGGTGTAGTAATGGAGTTATCTCGAAGGACATTTCTCAAACTCTCCGGTGCAACGACTGCAGGTGCAATCTTAGGTGGACTGGGCATTAATCTTCTAAGACCAAAAGGTGCTTATGCTCAACCATTGAAAATCAAATATGCAAAGGAGACGACGACCATATGTCCATACTGCGCTGTTGGATGTGGGATAATTGTCTCAGCAAAGGATGGTAGGGTCATTAATATAGAAGGAGACCCTGACCACCCGATAAATCAGGGTTCGCTATGCAGTAAAGGTGCTGCACTTTCCCAGATCGCCTATAATCCGAGAAGA
>SOKM01000052.1 GCA_004375785.1 Candidatus Cloacimonadota bacterium
TTTCTCCTTTGCCGCATCGGGCAGATTAATATTTATCTTACCACCGATCTTTGCACCTATTCTAATCAATGATAAAGGCACCTTTATGTTGATCTTCTGAATCCCTCCTTCAAGAACTTTAACTTTAAGCCATCTTGCTTTACCTTCTATTTTTGGAGACTTATCTTCGATGATTTCAAGTAGTTTAGCGGCTTCATCACTGGTGATTTTGCCTTCTTCCAACATCTTTAATATTTTTAGTTTTTCATCCATCTTTTCCTCCTTTACTTTTGTTTTAAACTATAGTTTCTTCAATCGCTCTATTGCTTCTTCTGCATCGATTTCACCTTTCTCAAGTTTCTTTAGAATTTCATTTTTCTTTCTTCTACTGTCTTTCTTCTTTCTCCTCGTAAAATAATTAACGAGAGAGAAGACACCCAGAGCTATCAGTATAACAGGCCAATCCCTGTCCCAGTAGAAATCAATGATTCCAAATTTCCCGAGCCAGAACAGGATTCCAAGAATAATCAGTGTCACTGCACCCCATATTCTAAAGTTCATTTTCTCTCCTTTCTTTTTATTGGAAGGACAGAAACTTCGCCGGAAACTGCTCGAACAACGAGTCTGCCCTTTCCTTTTTTTATTTTCCCTTTCACCTTTTCTTCTTTTTCTATCTCGAATTCTGCTGGAACTTCAAAATTAATACTTCCGTCTGGAGCGGAAATATCAAAGGATACATCACAGTTACCCAGGAAAAGTGTAATTGTTCCACCCTTAGAATCTATGCTCACATCAATAATTTCCTCAAATGTTAATTTTGCAGTTCCTCCCATTTGTTTCATTGAAAATTTTCCAGAGCAAATACCATCAATAGTTCCTCCAACATCCTTGATTGCTATCGACAAGTTAGATGGGTATAGAATATCTGCTGAACCCCCTACAACCTTTGATGTAATTGTTGAATTTTCTTTTCTTGTCTTAACCAATCCCGAATTTGGTTTGATTATAAACTCATCTTTATCATGATGAGAAAGATTAATAGAAGAACCGACCGATTTCAACAACAGTTCGTCTCCCTTTTTTACCTTTATCTCTTTTTCTTCACCAATTGTAAAAGAAAAAGCTCCGCCTATTGTCTCTGGAATAACCTTCACAATTGCTGATACACCATTCATGATGCTGTCAACAACCTTTGAGGATTCACCCCTTTTCTTCCCCTCACCAAGTGCTCCAAGTAATTTTGCTGCTTCATCGGCTGTGATTTTTCCCTCCTCAACCATTTTCAATATTTTTATTTTTTCATTCATCTCTCTCACCTCCTTGTATAATATTCATTATATTACATCTTTTTCAGCTGTTCTACAGCTTCTTCTGCATCAATTTCTCCCTTTGAGAGTGAATCAAGAATCTCCTCCCTCTTCAGTGTTTCCGTGTCTGGCTCCATTCCCAGACTCTTCAGGACATCATTGAGTTTTCCTCTTACTGTAGGATATGATAATCCAACTTCTTTCTCCACTTCCTTTATATTACCTCTCGATTTTAAAAAAACCCTTACAAACTCCATTTGCCCAGGAGAAAGTCTAAAGAAATTGGAAAAGGGAAACCTGCCTCTGATGGTAACATCACATTTATTGCAACCAAACTCCCTTATTTCCAATACACCATGACAAACAGGACAATTCATAATCATTGCTTACCTCCTAGTTTAATATTCATTAAACTTGATTACAAGATTGTTATTAGATTACACAGATTCAACCTAAGATTTAGAAATTGGTGTAATCTTGTTTTACAATGTCTATAATCACTATTATTAATATTCATATTAACAATATATAACATAAAATTGAATTTGTCAAGTTTTTTTTCAAAAAAAATTAAAAAAGTTTATTTTAACTTTTAAATTTTTTTTCTTTACATTCTTCTCAATCTATGATAAGGATATTGTTACATGAAGAAAATAAAGGTATACAAACTTAAAATAGAGCACCAGGATAAGGAATTTTACCTTCTAAAAAGACTCTTTGAGGAGCATCCTGCTTCCGATTCTCCCTTTGAAAATACAATGGGAGCACTAAAGGTCATATATGTTGCTAATTCCAGTGACAAAATCAGAAGAATAAAAGAGTTCATTAGAAATGAAAAGGGGGGTTCATTTACCCCAAGATTGGTCACAATAGGACCCCTTTTTGAATTCTTATACGAAATTTTACCACCCGAGGAGAGATTAACACAACATTTAATAAAAGATGCTTATGCAAAGGTCATACTCCGTTATCTGCTGATAAACAGAAGAAAAGAGCTGTTTCCTTCCAGTGGATTCTCATTATCTCCTGAAGCCTCAGATTTTTTTCTTCAATGGATTAAGAATATAAAGGAATACAATCTTCACCTCACTTATGAGAAAGGTAAGGTCGAATATCGTCCAGATGCTTCCCCATTTGACCTTACTAGCAAGGTAAATAGGTTCAACGAGAGCTTGCTCTTTTCACTTGGAAAAGTATTCAAACTGTATGAGCAATTTCTCAAGGATAACAATCTTGTTGACATAAGTGACAAAAGATGGTGGGTTATAGACCACATTAAACCCAGTCTGCTTAAAGAATATTCTTTTTTCATTGAGCACCTTTCTATTCTCAGAGGAATTGAACAGAAACTCTTCATAAAGATATACAAAGAAGCGAAAGATGTATCTACTCTTGATTTTTTCTATTCCTTCCCGGGCACTCAATTTACAACAACTGGCATAATAAGAGGAGAGACAGAGGAAATAGAAGTCGGAAATATTGGAGGGGAAGTTACTCCTGAGATAAGACTTCGCAAATATGAAAAGAAAGAGAATGAGGTTGATGCTATTGCCAGAATAATAGTAGAGGCGGATGTTAAAAAGAAAATTATTATTGTTTCTCCTGAGATAGATGAATATGAAAAGATATTTGAGAGAATCTTCCCCCGCTATTTGATTCATCCTCCATCACTCTCCTCAAGAAAACTCTTTGAATTCCCTGTGATAAAGACCTGTCTTGCAATATTTGAGATTATCAATCAACATCTTAGAAGAAGAGCTGTTGTGAGCTTCTTACTCTCACCCTTTATAAAACTCCTTAATGAAAAGGAAAGAAGGCGGATAGATAGCATAACAAGAAAAGAGATGATTGTTTCTGGAGATGACTGGAAGAGAATAAAGAATAGAGCAATAGAGATGAGAAAAATATCAAATTTCATCGAAGAACTCAAAATTCTGAAATCTAAAAAAGGGAAAGCTTTTATTGAAAAATACTTATCCCTTCTCGACTCTCTTTTAAGATTGAAGGATGAGATTGAAATTAAACCATACAATAAATTCCTTGAATATATCCTGTCACTCACAAGAGAACCAGTCGTTAAAATTATAAGTGAATTTGGAATAAAGGATTTCCAGAGAATCTTTCTCTCTTATACAGAAGCAGTGAACTTGTCAACCACAAGGGAAGTGGACGAACGAATAGAGATATTAGATATGGAAGAAACTGGCGGGATGAATTTTGATATCGTTTTCCTGATTGGACTTGTTGAGGGAAAACTTCCAAAGGAGCCACAATACAATCCTCTTTTCTCTGAGAAACTGCTTGGGGAGATGGGTTTTCCAACATACGATATGCTTTATACTCTCTCGAAATTTAACTTTGAAAGTGTGATGGGAAGTGCAAAAAAGGTTTTCTGTTCTTTTTACAATAAGGATGAAAAAGGGAATGTTTTCCTCAGAAGTCCTTTCCTTCAAGATATGAATAGCGAGAAGGAGGTTGGTAAAGAAAACAAAGTTCATACATTATTAGAATGGCAGTTGAGAATAGGGGAATTCATCCATCAAGGAGAAGAAATCAACGAGGCATTTCTTTTTAATGATATGAAAAAGAGGGCATTATATATAAGGGACGGTATAAAAAGGCTCCGGGATGGAAAAAGATTAAGGGATGTTAAGGGATTTTTACTCTCCTCTAAATATTTTCAGGAATACGTCAAAAAAAGGATTAATGGATTATCTAAAGGCTTATCTGCATTTGCCCTGGAAACATACAAAAGATGCCCTTATAATTTTCTTCTGAGTTATATATTGGGCCTTGGAGAATTAGAAGAACCTGAAGAAGGGTTGGATAATCTTATAAGAGGGAAGGTTATTCACGAAATCCTTGCCAGTTTCTTTAGAAGAAGGCTTGCGAAAAAGATCGAAGAAAACCTTACAAACGATTGGGAAGAGATGAGGGAAATGGCACTTGATACAATTGAGAACAGGGTTCCAGGAGTAAGGGATAGAATTCTCTTAAGACTTGAACTTACTTCAAAAGATTATAAATCGCTACTAAAAAGGTTCCTCGATTATGAAGTAAGGAAAAACAAAGGCAACACTGTTAAGGATGTTGAGTGGAGATTTACTGGTAAGGATGTTCATTTTAAATGTGATGGTCAAAACCTTGGTCTTGCAGGTCGAATTGACAGGATTGATAAAAATAGTGACGGGATAATAATCTTTGACTATAAAACAGGGAGTAAAAAGAATCTCCCAAGTGCAAGAAGCATAGAAAATGGAGAAAGTTTTCAATTTCCATTCTACCACTTTGCTGTAGAGAAATCTATCGGGAAGGTTGCAAAGACAGTCTACTATGTAATTAATAGTAAAGAAGGTATTCTTACTGAAGAGAAAAAGATAATCCCTCAGGAACTATTCATTTCAAATGTTATATCAGTATGGAGAGAAATTAAGGAATTAAATTTTGAACCAGAGGTCAAATCGGATTGCACAAAGAGGTGTCCGTTTAACGAGCTATGTCCGGAAACAACTTAAAAAACAGCAGATAAACTAAATAAACTAAACAAACCAGATAAACCAGAGAAACGAAAAAATAATGAACATCAAAGAATTATTTGAAGATTTTCTTAAGGATGAA
>SOKM01000196.1 GCA_004375785.1 Candidatus Cloacimonadota bacterium
TTGAAGAGAGTGAGAAATACAGCCTTAACAGACCTCTTTTTTTATCTTTCCATAAACCATTGTCGCTTTCAAAGATTCCAGGGGAGAAGGTTTTGAGTCTTTCTTATCTAAAAGGTAAAAGGATTCTTTCCCTCTCGTCAATCGGGAATAACCAATCTTTTCTTTTAACACTTAAATCATTAGGTTTGAATGTTGTTTACTCGATGGATTATTTAGACCATCATGCCTATTCAAAAAGCGACATTAAAAGGATAAAAAGGCTGGTTGATTTACATAACATTGATTCTATAGTTACAACAGAGAAGGATATTTATTCCCTGAGATTTTATGTTGATGAGTTAAATGCACCCCTTTACTCACTTGCGATTGAGCTCTCTCTCGAGGAAACAGAAAGATTTGAAGGATTGCTCAAAGAGAAGGGTTTAATTTGACCTTAAGAAGAAGAGTTAATATAGGACTGCGGGTCTTTCTCATAATAACTATTTTAACAATTATTGTAATTGGGTTCTTAACACTTGATAAACGAACCTGGACCGCGTTAAAAAAATTTAACTTTGGTTTTCTCCTTTTATGTTTTGCTCTCTGGAGTTTATACATCTATATGGATGGGCTCAGGGTGCAGATACTGAGTTGTGCACTTGGGAAACGGGTTAGTATCAGAACAGCACTTTCAGTTATTACATCAGGTCTTTTTCTTGCTGCCGTTACTCCGTTTCAGACAGGCGGATTGCCTGTTCAACTCTATATACTAAAGAAGGAGAATATCACTATTGGAAAAGGAAGTGTGATTCTTCTCTTCAGGGGAATACTCGAGCTTTTAATGTTTATTTTTGTTGTGCCGTTGATATTTTTTTATTATAGAGGATTGATGACAAGTGACATAACACAGGCATTAATGAGATACCTTTTCATTATCTATGGAATCGTAATTTTGCTGCTCACTCTCCTGGTTTTTAATCCAAGAACTCTCAAGAAGGCGTTATATCGCATCAATTTTTTCTTGAAGAGGAGGAAGATTATAAAGACAAAAAGGTTGCTTCGTCTCTTTAGAAAATTGTTTCTTGAAGTGGAAGATTTCAGAAAAAGTTTGCGGCTCTATTTCAGCAAACAGAAATTTATGCTTTTCCTTGCTTTTGTGGTTACTGTGATTTCATACATTGCCCTCTTTTTAATTGTGCCAGTAATGTTACTCGGACTGGGTGATAAACCACCCATACTTGAGATAATTTATCTTCAATTGATACTTAAATTCTTGTTATTTTTAGTTCCAACCCCCGGCGCAAGTGGTGTATCAGAGGCTGCTTTTGTCTCTCTTTTTAAGCGTGTCAGTCCTGTGCATCTCCTCGGTGTAGTGGTGGTTCTATGGAGATTGTTTACTTTTTACATTGGTGCAGCAATCGGTGGTTTTGTTATTATTCGGATGCTTCAGAGGGGAGAGGAAGATGAAATAGAGAAAGAGGGTAAAATGTAGGAGCAGGTTTTACCTGCGACCCCGTTAGATAGTAAACATCTAACTGGGTAAATATCGCAACCAGGAGGTTGCTCCTACTAATACATAATATGAGATAATCGAATTGATATGGAAAAAAGGGATATAATAAGAGGTTTAAGGGTTTTCCTTGTTATAACAATACTTGCAACAGTCGGAATTCTAATTTTTACAGTTGATAGAGAAACTTATAGAGCACTGGGTCGAATGGTTCCTCTATTCTTACTGCTTGCTCTATTTCTTTCCCTTCTTCATTTGTATCTTGATTTTTTGAGACTCCAGGTACTCACCTGGGCTCTCGGAAAATTTATATCATTAAGGAGCAGTATAGAATTCACAATGGGTGGATTGTTTCTTACTATTACACCTTTTCAATTAGGTGGAATTCCATTACAGATTTATATCCTTAAACGTGAGGGGTTTACCATAGGTAATGGGACAGCTATTGTTCTTTTTAGGGCACTTCTTGGTCTGGGTGTTCTTTTCGTTGCTCTTCCAGGAATAATCTCTTATTACCATATTATTTCAACTGCACAAGTATTAAAGTCCATTCTTAATTACCTCTTTTTCTTTTACTTAATAGCAATTGTACTGATAATGCTTATACTTTTCCAGACAGAAAGAGTAAGAAAAGGGATTCACAGATTCGGCGATTTTCTAAGAAAAAGAAGAATCGTCAAAAGTGATAATCTAAGGAAGTTTGTTAACAGAACACTCGATGAAGTTGTCAATTTTAAGAGGAGTATACCTCTTTTTTTCAAGGCGGGTAAATGGAAGACATTACTTTCATTTTTTATTACGCTGATTTCAATGGGGGTATATTGTCTAATAGCTCCTGCACTGCTCTATGGTCTGGGAGTTCCGGTCTCGGTAGTGAAGGCTGCCATACTGCAGCTTGTTCTAACATATCTTCTGGCTTTTGTCCCTACCCCGGGGGCAAGTGGGGTGGCTGAATTAGGAGGTTTTTCTCTCTTCGCTTTAATCTGCCCGAGGGAACTTCTTGGAATTTATGTGCTTTTGTGGAGATTTTTTAGTTTCTATATTTCAGTAATCATTGGTGGTTTTGTTCTAATCAGGATGGTTGGCTTTGAAAAACTAAAGAAAATCACAGAGAAAGAGGAAGGTGAAGGAACGCAAGGGAAAAATAGTAAGCAGTAAGCAGTAGGGAGTAGGCAGAGGTAGCCGCAGGCTTTAGCCTGCGTGGATTTAAGAGAGAAGAGAGAAGAGTGAAGGCAGTAAGGAGTAGGGAGTAAGGAGTAGGCAGTAAGCAGTAAACAAAGGAAGAAACGGTGAAAGAATCATATGGTACATGGCTCACAATGACAGGAAAAGCAGGATGTCATTGCGAGCCTCGAAGCTGCGTGAACATTCGACGAAGGAGAATGAGCGACGACCAGAGGGAGGAGTCAATCTCATATTGACACTACTTTTGCTCAATGACTTAATGACTATATATAAACTACACATTTAATAAAAAAGGAGAATGATGAATTGGTATGATATTTTTATTATCGCAATCATTGCTGCTGGTTTCCTTTACGGTTTTCTTAAAGGCATTATAAGTGAGGTATTTGCATTGGCAGGTCTTGTTATCGGTTTTCTAATTGCAATGAAATATTCATTCTTCATTCAGCCTTATATTCTACCTTTTGTCAAAAAAGATGTTTTTGCATTGATAATCAGTTTTATCCTTCTTTTCCTTCTTTCTGCTTCTGTTATAATTCTAATTGGAATATTCTTTAAGAAAGCTATTAAGTTTGTCCATCTCTCCTGGCTCGACAGGATTGTTGGTGGTATCTTCGGTATCGTAAAAGGTGTAGTCATTGCAGGGCTCATCTCCTTGTTCATATTTGCAATTTTCCCCGGCGGTAAGGCTTTCATAAAAAAATCTACATTGGGGAGACACACTGTTAATATTGTCAGGATAGCAATCTACCTTCTCCCGGAGGAAGTTCAGAAGAAACTCGATTCGAAATGAAAGAATTGAAGAGCATTGAAGAATTAATTGATATGTTCGTTTTGAACGTTTGAGCGTTTATAGCGTTTAGCTTTTTTTCTCTGTGTTCTCTGTGGTTGTATGTTTTTGTTTGACTTTTTTATATTAGATTAGTTAAACAGATAAACATTTAAAATAAATCTTTGTGTCTTTGTGTCTTCGTGGCAAAATTTTTTCCTTGACAAAATATTGATTTTTAGATAATATGTTACTATGAGAGTAAATAGTCAGTAAACCCAGCACAATCTCTGTGCTGGGTAAACACCGTCATTGCTCGACTACTAAAGAGGCAGTATCATGCTGAATTCCACAAACCGTCACCCTGAATCCTGACCTTCGTCAGGACAGGCTTATTTCAGGGTCTCTCAAGGACTACTGAGATGCTGAAACGAGTTCAGCATGACAACTTTTTCGGTTCGGAATGAGAATATAACAGAGTTTACTGATTGTTTACGTTTTAAGTAAGTATGATTTTGGCTACAGAGTAAGGAAAGTCAATATTTATACGAGGTTATAATAGAAAGTAAAGAACTGTATGTTTGAGGTTATGTAGCAAGATTTGTAGAATATAAATTTTATTTCTTGCTGTATAACTTTATGTTGGGCGCATGGAGAATAACAATCCACAGAAATACCATCTTCGCATGAGCAGAGAAATATAAGAAAAAGGGAGATTTTTTCGGTGCAGCTTCGTTTTTACATTGATACCGAATCAGAATTGCCTCACCTTTACAAACATCATATTAATGAGACGGAAGTTGAGGAGGTTCTGAAGAAACCACTTGAAGACAGATTGGGAATTGATGGATCAAGGGTCGCACTCGGTCAGACGAAAGCGGGAAGATACCTTCGAGTCATCTACGTTCCAGATCCAGAGCCCGATTCTGTCTTCATAATTACGGCATATGAACTTGGTCCAAAGGCTAAGAAAGCATTACGCAGCCGCCGTAGGAGAAAGCCATGAAGAAAAGTAAATTTCCGCCAGGATGGAATGAAGAACGTGTAAGGCGAGTCTTAGAACACTACGAGTTACAGACCGACGAAGAGACCGTTGCAGAGGATGAGGCAGCCTACGAGGAGATTACTCATACATCTATGGAAGTTCCTGTTGAATTGGTGCCCGCAGTCAGGGAACTTATCGGAAAACGACAATCTGGGTAATCATCTTATCTAATCGTTAATGGCTCGCATAACAAATGGCTTCACCAGACCGCCGACAAGGGTTGTACATTTTAGAAAGCATCTTTGGCTCATAGGCGGCTGGTGATCCGTAGCGTTAAAGACAGAACCCGATCCGACTATTATTCCAAGCGCACAAGTGCACAAGAACACAGGAACACAAGCAGAAGACATAGTGCTGAACATCTATGATGTTTCTGGAAGGGAGGTAAGGCACTTTTCACTTTTACCT
>SOKM01000065.1 GCA_004375785.1 Candidatus Cloacimonadota bacterium
TCTGGAGATTCATGGATATGTCCGTGAAGGGAAAGTCTCGGTTGATTTTCCAGCAAAAAATTGTAAACTGCTTTTGAACCTATTTCTCTGCCATCAAAACACACATCAAGTCCTAATTTATAAGGTGGCATATGAATTACATACACGCACTTTTCCATACTATTGGGTCTTACTAAATTGCTTAGCTCGTCTTCTATTGTTGGCAGTGTTTTTGCATAGGTGAGCCAGTCATCAAGTATCTGCCATCCATCAGGTGTGGATAGTTTTCCCTTTCCAAACTGCTCTTGGAACTTATAATCTTTTGTATCCATTCTGCATCGATCTTTAAGCAGAAACGGATAATCGACCACCCAGTTCATACCGATAAATGTGTATCCTCCAACTTCAAACTTCTGCTGCGCTAATTGAACGATGAAAGAATACTTACTGCATGTTTCTTCAAAAAGTTTATCAAATATTTTCAAATCGTCGTTTCCCGGAAAACAGAGATAATAAATCCCCTCAGATTCAAACTGTGAAAAGTGAACATCAAGAAAGTTAGTAATGAATTCTCCCTGGCTGAATAGATTACCTGTTTTCGGAAGCATATCTCCCCCATTTATCAGTATATCAGGCTTATAAGATTCCGCTACTTTGAACAAACGATTATACTTCCATTTATCTCCGTGAAAATCTGTCACATATATAACTTTCATTTTTATAAACCTGTGCCATTTTATCCCACACTTGTATTAGTAGCCCTATATTTATACAATACTAATCTTTCTGGTATTTGGATTTTAGTGAAAAAACAAATCTTAAGCCAAGAAAGTATGGCAAACACTTTGCCAGCTTTTCTTTTAGGGTCTTGAAAAAATAAGTTGTCTAAAACTTTGTAGATGAGGATTTATTTTTTACAATCTTTAATGTATTTACTAATTTAGCTCCAGAATTTTTCTGCTTATCTCGAATATATTCAGTAAACTTATGAAGGTCATAATCAAATTTCCTTGCGATCTCTCTCTTGATCCTTCTGATTCTTTCTACAACCGGGTCTTTTTCCATCATCTAAACCTCCTCTCTAAAAAGCATCATTGGAGTTGTTATACGAGGAATAAATAGCCCCAACCTTGTGTTAATAATTCTTATATGCACCTGCTTATTTTCATTATACACACTCTTTTTCCCTCTCTTATCCAGTTTCATCTCAACATCAACCATATCTTTATTATTTATTATCTCTTCATAATACTTTGAAAGACATAACTCATTGCCCCACTACTTTATCAACCCCAGACCTTCTTGCATTCATTACACTATTTTATCTTAACACAGGGTACGCCATTTGTCAAGAGTAACAAACTACAAATTAGCAAAAATTTCGTATAAAGATACTGAGCTATTAGAATTTTTTTTCTTGACATATCTTCCTTTTTATAATAATAATGCAAATATAAAAGATGCTAAATGGCGAAAAATGTGGTAATAAATGACAAAGTTTAGTGACTTTTTATAGAAATTCTCATAATTTTTGAAATTTTTGTATAAGAGTAAGTGCGATTCGTATGAGTGCAAAAAAGAAATTCTCTACAGACCTTGAGATATTGAAACAGGAAGTTGTGGTTACATTTTATAAGAGCAGGGGGCCTGGGGGGCAGAGAAAGAATAAAAGGGAGACGGCGGTCAGGATCTATCACCCTCCATCAGGTATTACACTTATCGCAACTGAACACAGGTCACAGGCAAAGAATAAAGAATTGGCATTTGAGAGGTTACAGAAAAAACTAAAAGACTTAAATAAAGTAAAAAAGCAGAGAAAAGCCACAAAGATACCCAGGTATGTCAAAGAAAAGATTCTGAAAGAAAAGAAAAAACAGAGCGAAAGAAAGAAATTGAGAGCAAAAGTCAATATAACCACAGAGGATGCAGAGAAGAGTGAAAGTACAAGTTAAAAGGTAGAAAATGATTGCTTCGCAACGGCTAAAGATGGTTGCTATGCAACGGTATTAGTCCCTTCGGGACGGTTATGAGTTCATCTGCGATGAACGGTAATTGGCTGCTTCGCAGCGGGTAAAGAAAATCAGCTACAGAAAAACACAGAGAGATATTGAAAAATAAATAGAAAATGGATGTCAATGTGATTGGGTTTACTGAGAGTTAACTGTTCTCTTTTTATTTTTTATGGGGTTTTCTTCTTTTCGCAAGGTATTGTTTGATGCCCAATCCTGTCAGGGTAATGGAGATATCGTCTTTTTTATCAGAGATGTCCGGTCCAGGGCTAAATATAGTAACTGAATCTTCATAGTTCGTATATTCCCATACTTTCCCGGTATTGAAATCAACAACAAGATATTTAGCAATC
Organism: Candidatus Cloacimonadota bacterium; assembly: GCA_004375785.1. Classification (GTDB taxonomy): domain Bacteria; phylum Hydrothermota; class E44-bin80; order E44-bin80; family E44-bin80; genus E44-bin80. The sequence continues at coordinate 2,342 of SOKM01000065.1, forward strand.
TCTTCAAGGCTCTGTGGAAAACGACCGCTTTCGAGTCGGAACGAACTTATCTCACTTGAGAGATGTAACATCCGTATCTTTGTGATGTATTCTAATTTCCTGCGATGCATAGAGAAAACATTTGGAATTACAAAACCAAACAAGAGATTTCTTTTGCAATAAACTTTAATTTTTTCTTGTAACTCATCTTCTCGCTTCTTTGCTTCAGCTCGTTTTTCCCATTTCATAGATTCCTCTTCTATTTCCTTCAGTTCACTGATATAGTCCTCCATATATTTGAAACCCCTCAGAAAACTAAGTTTAGGAGAAAAAAAGTGCCGCCAACAAATAAAACGGAACACGAATACTCTAATAAATTTAGATTCAGATTCACTTCCAAAAAACAAAGAGCTATAACCCTTTTGCGACTTAGCAAATGAAATTTTCATGGTTTTTGAATCTCCATCTAATGCTGTACTAAGTAAAGGCCAGTGTTTTTCCAAATCAACCAAAAATTCAGCAATAGATTCTAATTGACTGTCATTAAATGTACCTGAAGAAATGCCAATCTCCAAAACCTTCAATGCCTTATCAACAATAACAATACCTATCATTTGGTCTATCAGCATAGGTGCTCCAGATGCAATATGTTTTCCGACAATCATCACACTGAATAAACCATTGAGCGATGCATCCGTTCTTCCATTCTCAAGATCATAAAATGCCTTTGCACAGGTAACGCTTACAGCTTTCCTCAAAGACATATAATCTGGTAATTCAGCCTCTGCGCCCTTTTCATATTCATAAGGATAAGAATAAAATTCCTGCCGCGCACCTTCCATGATTTTCTCTATTATTTCAAGATTGTCCAAAATAGTTTTCATAATTTCCTGGGTAACCTCAATATTGCCGTTAAGGTATCGAGAAAGTATCTTATCAGATTTAATATCCCTGGATTTTTCTATTGCAAGGGAATAAAAATCCCATGCATTCCCTGGCTCATCACGTTTCAAGTTTGTTAAATACTCAAGTGCTTCATCACCTGCTCTCTTGATAGAAGGTTGCGTGACTTTGTCCACAATTACTCCTATAAGAAGCACCAACAGGGTAAGTCCTACTATTGCTACAATGATACCAATTATTACTCTAAAAGTTTTACTGGATCTTCGAGCCACCTTTACCTCCTTTTGAGATTAAGTGTTAGTGCTTGTCCATATGCTTTTTATACTTTTTATTATAGACTCTGTTAATAATGTTGTCAAGAAAAAAAATTGCAACGCAAAGACGCAGAGGGCGCAGAGAAAAAGAAAATATATAGTTACATCTGTAATTTCCTAAACTATCGAGCAAAAAAATAGCCACAGAAAAATAGATAGAAAAGGGTGTCAATATGAGATTGCTTCGGTAGTTCAGCCTATGAAATAAGATTATGGTAAAAACATTATGCTATTTCACGGGGTGAATATGGCGGGATACTCGCAATGACACCATTTGTTATAGGAGAGGAGAGTTTTCAGGGAATAATTTTCGGGGTTCATTGTAGATAAGGTAGAAATAAAAAAGGAGGTATTATGAAAAGGTTTGCTTTAGTCCTTATTGTTCTTCTCGGTATACTGAATACAGGAGCATTCAGAAAAAAAGACCCTGAAGATATTATCAGTTCAACCGGTAGGCGTATTACAGTATGCAACCCTATCAGATATAAAAACCTCACTATATTTCCGCTTGCACTTTCGAGAGGACGTGATAAAAAATCAATTATAACGTTTGATAGGGCTTTTGAGAAAAAATACATCGAAATAATGGAGAAAGAGTTAGGGGACGTTAATACTGTAATCCTTGTAAACAGGTCAAAATACTACGTGTTTATACTTGCAGGTGAGGTTATAACAGGATGTAAACAGGACAGGATGGTGAGCGAAGATTGTCTGATTCCACCTCATAGTGGTAAGATATACCTCAAGGTTTACTGCACTGAACACGGACGATGGACTGCCAAGTCAGAAAAATTCGCAACCGGTGGGGTAACAATCAATCCAGGAATGAGAAAGGCTGCTAAAGAGTCACAGAGTCAGGGAGAAGTCTGGGCAAAGGTTGAAGAGAAAAGAGGCGAGGTCGGTGCAGCAGCATCTCCTACAAGTGCCTATATGGACATAGTGGAGGATGAGAAGGTCAAAAGGGATATAAAACCCTATATTGATAAATTCTCAAACATTCCTGATATCGGGGGATGGAATACAGTGGGTGTTCTGGCAGCTGTTGGCGATGAAATAATAGTTGTTGACTTATTTACGAACCATAAACTCTTCAAGAAATTGTGGAAAAAACTTATAAAATCATATGCACTTGATGCAATAAATAGATGTTCAGCAGGTAAACTTTCTAAAAGCGATGTGCGTGAGTTTCTCAACGAGTTAACGGATGTTGACATATGCACAAGGAATACTGACGGAACAGGAGATGCTTACACAATAGATGGTGATAGCAGTTTTGGAACCACTCTTATTTTTAATGAAAAAATAGTTCATCTTGACCTTTTCCCACGCGAAGAATGCC
>SOKM01000141.1 GCA_004375785.1 Candidatus Cloacimonadota bacterium
CTTTTCTTCATCTTTCTTTCACCCCCACTTTTATTCTCCCCCCAGCCTATGCTGAGGCTTCCGCAAGCAAGCATCGAGAGCGAGGAAAACTAAAGCATTTTCCGAATTCCCGAAAATTATTCGAAATGTAATCATTATGTCCCATATGTCTGCTGCTGGTTCGGTAACATCAATTACCAATCTCATCGTTCTTTTTTGTGACAACATACTTCTGGTTTGGGCTCTTTGGTTTATCTGGTATTGTCATCTTTATGCGTCCAATGTCTATCATTGGTCTCAAAATTGAATCCCTGAAATATTTTCTATCATTGAGATTAAGAAATTCCATAATTTCCCTTCTCGATCTTGGTTTTTCACAAAATCCTATTATTAATGCTATTCTATCCATTATATCAACATGGGGGGTAACTTGAGGGGTAACTGCTACCAAAGGATGGGGAAGTATTAACCTAAATGTATTATTTTGTGGATTATTTATGTAATTATGTGCATTTTCTTCTATTCTATCACCTCCTCATATCTTCCCTAATATTTCAATTCTTCCAGATATTGAGCAAGTTTTTTTGTGGTCTTGTCGATCTCTTTTTCGAGCCCGTTGAGCTCCTTCCACTCCTTTGCTATGTCTATCTCCTCGACTTCTTCCTCAGGGAAAACATAGAGGGTGACATTGAGGTTGTAATCATTCTCCCTGATTTCCTCAAAACTTATTATCCTGGAAAAGCCTTCGATCTCTTTGAATCTTTTATAAACATTAACTACTTTCTTAATATGTTCATCTCCAAGTCTATTGAGTTTTCTTATATCAGGATGCTGTTCATATTCTCCACTTGCATTTATGTATAATACATTATTTTTTCTTTTCTTTGGTTTGTTCTTATTTAATACAATAATTGCTCCAGGTGCACCAGTGTTGTAAAAGAGTTTCTCTGGAAGAAGAATAACGGTTTCTATGAGGTCGTCCCTCAGAATTTCCGTCCGTATTGCTTTTTCTTTACCTCCTCTAAAGAGGCATCCATTATCAATAACTACGCCAATCCTTCCCGTATCATTCTTTGCAGAGGCGAGCATATGCTGAATCCACACCCAATCCGCACTCTGCTTTGTGCTGGGGCCATACCTGAATCTTTCTTTCCAGAACTCTCCTTTTTTAATGACCTCCTCATTGTATCCATCCTGATTCCAGGGAGGATTTGCAATTACCATATCAAATGTCTTAACTCCTTCGCCCTCCTTAAATTTTGGATAGAGGAGTGTATCACCAAAAGTTAAAAGTGCATTTCTTATACCATGGATATAAAGATTCATCTTTGCGATAGCAAGGGTTTTGGGGTTTACTTCCTGTCCGAGGAGAAAGAGTTTATCTGCTTCTTTTGTACCATATTTGTCTTCAACATGCTTGTATGACATTATAAGCATTCCTCCAGAACCCAGACTTGGATCATAAACACTTTCCTGGGGTTTCGGGTCGAGTATCTTAACAATAAGTTTAATAACTTCCCTTGGAGTGTAGACCTCCCCCTCCTTTGCCTTCTGTGGGGCAAAGTATCTCAAAATCCACTCGTAAGCATCACCAAGAATGTCGGGTGATACATTGTGAAGACTCTTCATACTGAAGAGTTCAACAAGTTGCCTTAGAATCTCTGCGTTTTCACTGCTTGTTGTAAACTGAACAAAATCAATGTTTTCAAACACATCTTTTAATTCTGGGTTTCTCTCTGCGATTATTTTCATTGCCTTGGAAAAATTCTCAGGTAGTTTCCCTGGAACTTTTCTCATGTTTTTCCATAAAAACTCCCCAGGTATATCAAAATCATGATAGGTTGAGGCTTTTGCCTCTTGTTTTGCCTCTCTCTCGTTTAATCCATCCTCAAGAGCCTCTTGATAAGATTCTTCAAAATCCTTTTCCCACTTGTCGCTTATTCTTTTATAAAATAGCATAATAAGAATGAAAGTATAATCGACCCTTGTTCGTATTAAGTCCGCTGCTTTTTTAAGAAGTCGTTCAAGGTCAGCCCGTGTCAATCTGCTTTTATCTACTGCAAGTATCTGAGAAACAATTTCTTTTTGGCTTTTTAATCTATAAATCCTCTTTCGTGCATCCTCTTTATCAAAATCTGCCGTAAGCATATTTGCCTTTCTTAATTCAGAAAGAATTACATTTACCTGTTTTTTATCATCTTTAAGAGCATCTTTCAAAACCTTTCGTGCTTCATCAAACTTGAAAGACATGTCCTTAAATTCTTCCCACAAGGCTGTGTATCGTTTCTCAATCCATTTTTTAATCATACACCATCTCCTTCATAAAAATTAGATAAGCAATTTTAATTCTACTTATCTTAAAAGCATATGTATTATAATATGAAAAAGTAACTTTGTCAAGAAAAAAAACAAATTGACAGGGATTGGAAGAGAATATAAGAGATATAAAAATAATAAAAAAGCAAAAAGGCAGATACCCCATTAGAGGAATTCCTCTAACGGGGCAGGTACGAGTCTGCCCCTACAATCATTCGCAGGCTAAAGCCTGCGGCTACAAAACATGTAAATCCACCAAATAAACTAAATAAATCAACGTTTCTATTAATCCATCTGTTTTCTTAAGAAAGTTGGAATCTCAAGGTCATCCACAGAGATAGTGCTGAGTTTACCCTCTTCTACAACTATCCTTTCCTCCCTCTTTTTGTTTCTTAAAAATGTGGGAATATCCCTGTATTCCTGAGATTCCATTTTCTTCAGTTCACTGAGTGCAACTTTTTGGGGCGTTTCCTCAACAACTTCTCCGATTCCTGTTGCAAAGACTGTTATCTGAACCTTTCCTTCCTCTCCTTTTACAAGCCCGAAATAAACGTCTGTTTCTTGACCTGCGGCTTTCTGAATAACGGAAACTGCTTCGTTTGCTTCAAGGAGTGTAAGGTCATCCCCACCTGTTACATTAATTATAATGCCCTTTGCACCCTCAATTGATACATCCTCAAGAAGCGGACAACTTATAGCCTCCTGTGCAGCGTCTATTGCTTTATTTTCTCCTGTCCCCGTTCCTATTCCCATTATTGCATCCCCTCTGTATGTCACAACTGTTTTTATATCAGCAAAATCGAGGTTTATTACTCCTGGCTTTATTATCAACTCAGATATCCCTCTAACAGCCTTCAGGAGCACACTATCTGCCATTTTAAAGGCTTCAAACATGGATGTCTGTCTGCTCACAACAGATAGCAGTTTTTGATTGGGTATCACAATAAGTGTATCAACTGCCCGTTTTAGCTCAGCGAGACCTTCTTCTGACTGTTTTATTCTTCTTTTCCCTTCAACGGTAAAGGGTTTAGTTACTACAGCTACCGTCAGGATATTCATCTCCTTTGCTGAAGCAGCAATAACAGGAGAAGCACCGGTTCCTGTGCCTCCTCCCATTCCAGCAGTTATGAAAACCATCTGGGCGTCTTCCATTGCACTTCTGAGCTTTTCAATGTCCTCTTTGGCTGCTTTCAATCCGATTTCAGGGTCACCACCTGACCCAAGACCTCTTGTAAGTTTTCCACCTATCTGCATTTTTGTTGTCGCTTTTGACCTCGAGAGTGCCTGAAGGTCGGTATTGACAGAAATAAAATCGACGCCTTCAAGCCCCTCTGTTATCATTCTGTCCACTGCATTTCCGCCTCCTCCACCAACACCTACAACCTTTATTTTCGGAATGGTCCCTTTTTCTTCTAAAAGTTCAAACATATCCTCTCCTTTCTTTCTTAAATCCTATATGGATTTAAACCAGTTAACAATTTTTTTAATAATTCTATCAAAAAAACCTGCTTTTCTCTCAAAGAAACCTGTCTCCTCTCTGTGTTTGTCACCATATACAATAAGCCCTATGCTGGAAGCATAGATTGGATCAGAGATTGCATCAGTCAAGCCGATAATACCCTTGGGTATACCAACCTTAACAGGAAGATCGAATATCCTCTCTGCGAGCTGAGCTATACCTTCCATCTTTGCTGTCCCACCTGTAAGGACTATCCCGGCAGTAAGCCTATCATCAAACCCACTCCTTTTTATCTCCCTTTCTACCAGACTGAAAACCTCTTCCATCCTGGGTTCTATTATTGAAGCAAGAATCTGTCTCGACACTTCTCTCTTCTTTCTTCCACCAACACCGGGAACCTCCATCATCTCATTTGTGTCAACCAGTGAAGAAAGTGCGACACCATATCGTCTCTTTATTTCTTCTGCCTGAGCTCGTGGGGTTCTTAACCCAATTGCAATATCATTCGTTATATTTACCCCTCCCAATCCTACAACAGATGTATGTCTTATACTCCCCTCAAAAAATATTGCAAAATCTGTTGTGCCACCTCCGATATCTAAAAGACAGACCCCTAATTCTTTTTCTTCCTCGTCAAGAACGGCAAAACTCGCTGCATACGGCTGTAGAACAATATCCCTGACAGAAAGATTTGCCCTGTCTATTGATTTAATAATGTTCTGTATTGCAGTAATAGCTGCAGTAACTATATGGACTTCAGCTTCAAGCCTCACTCCAGCCATGCCTACAGGTTCCTTAATCCCAGTCTGGTCATCAACTGTATAGTCTTGTGGGAGCACATGAATTATTTTCCTGTCCATAGGGATTGTAACAGCCTTTGCCTGTTCAATTACCCTTCTTATATCCTCATTCGAAATACCCTCTTCTGTTCTTGAAACAGCAATCACACCTCTGGAATTGAAACTCTTAATATGGTCACCGGCAATACCGACAACAACATTGTTAACTTTAACACCCGCCATAAGTTCTGCCTCACCGATAGCCTGTCTTATTCCCTGAACAGTCTTGTCAAGATTGACTACCACCCCCCTTCTTAATCCATATGATGGAGTTGTACCAACGCCAACGATATTAACCTCGCTTTTTTCATTGACCTCAGCTATACATGCAGAAATTTTTGTGGTTCCAAGGTCAAGCCCTACTATCAAATCTTCTTTACTCATAATGCACCGCCTTTTTCAAATATTATCTGTTTTTTAAACCTCATATCACAAACATCATAACCTTTATTTTTCATCTCTCCTAAAATATTGAAAAACTCTTTTTTGATAAGTAATGGGATTGTACTACCAATGATAATCTTAAAACCATCAATTTTTACAAAAGTTCTTTCCCTTTCTCTGAAATAAATGGTGAGATGTTTCATACCGAATGCCTCATAAATCTTTTCTATCCGTCCAGTATATGAGGAAAGGTTTTTTTTATTCTCAATGTAAACATTAGGTAAAAAGTCAAATCCAACTTCATAAGGAATAACCTTCCCATCCGAACAGAGAAGTGAAGGTTCAGGATTCTCAAGAACCGCAATGGGCTTCCTCTCCCTGATCATTACGGTTAACCTTCCGAAAAGGCCTTCCATTAAAAGAGCATCTTCTATCCACCTGTTCCCTTTCAATTTCTCTATTAACTCCCTCTTTTCTTCATTAGTTATCAATCTCTCCTTCCTTAAACCTGAGAAGGAAAGGACTTCCTCTAACTTTATCTGCTCTGTTCCTTCTATAAGAATTTCACTTACATAGAATCCCTTTTTAGCTCTCTTTATCTTTCTAAAAAGTAGAAAGCAACCTGCGAGAATAGCAATTGTCAATAGAAAAAGGAATTTAGTTTTTCTATATCTTCTATTTCTCTTTAACAAACTCTACCTCCAATTCCAACTCGACCCCCTCCTCCTTTTTAACCCTATCTCTGATTTTCTCAATGAGCCTTTTAACATCATGGCAAGTAGCATCTCTCCTGTTGATAATAAAATTACCATGCTTGGCAGAGACCTCTGCATCGCCTATGCTCATTCTCTTCATTCCAAGTCTATCTATAATCTCACCTGCGTATCCATTCGCAGGATTCTTAAAGACAGAACCCGCACTTGCAAAACCAAGGGGTTGATTTTCTTCCCTTCTTCTTTTTACCTCCTCCATTTCTTTCATAATCTCAAGCCTGTCCTTTTTCTCAAAAGTAAAAAGTGCACCTGTTATTATATCCCCTCTATTAAACGGGCTCTTTCTGTAAGAAAAGTTCATTTCTGCCTCTTTCTCTTCTCCATATCTATCTATAAAATATACCTTTTCTATACAATCCTTTACCTCTTTTCCAAATGCACCAGCGTTCATCCATATAGCACCACCAACTGTGCCTGGGATACCTATAAGTGGCTCAAGAGAGGAGAGACCGTTCTCAACGGATTTAAGAATAAGTTTTAACAGATCAATTCCGCTCATCGCAAAAATCCTATCATCAAATATCTTCATTTCATTAAAGCATCTGTTTGTCTTTATCACAACTCCTCTAAATCCCTTATCACTAAAAATCAGGTTTGTTCCGTTTCCCATAATGAAATACCGAACCTCTCTCTTTCTCACAAAACCAATGAGCCACTTAAAATCCTCTACATTATCAGGAATTACCAGAATATCTGCAGGTCCTCCAATTCTTATGGATGTATATTCATTTAACATCTCATCCCTCTTCACAAAGCCTTTTATTCTTTTTTTGATAGTATCAAAGATAACCATCTTTGAATATTTTCCCTCCTTTACTTCTTATAAATTTCTCTCCTGTCTTATAAATATCACCCGCTCCTATAGTTATTACAAGGTCGTCTTTCTTAGTATTCTTTTTAAGATAGGTAATAATTTCTTCTTTATCTTTAATGTATGTCACGCTTCTATGACCACAATCCTTGACTGCTTCATAGATAATTTTCCCTGTCACACCGGGAATGGGCGACTCTCTTGATGGATATATATCTGTAATTATTACTATGTCTGCTTCATTGAATGCAGTTGCAAATCTGTTCTTCAACTTCAGGGTTCTTGAGAAAAGATGAGGCTGAAAGACTGCGATAACCCTTCCCCCCCACCCACACCTTGCAGCTTCGAGAGTAACCTCTATCTCTCTCGGATGATGTGCGTAATCGTCAACAACCCATATCCCATCAACCTTTCCCTTTATCTCAAATCTTCTTCTGACACCATGAAACTTGAAAAGGCTCTCCTTTATTATTTCAAGAGCCACATTCAATTCAAGGCTCATCGCAATTGCGCCCAGTGCATTCGCTATATTATGCCTTCCTGGAACATTAAGTCCAATCCTTGCAAGTTCTTTTTCTCCACTTACGACAGTAAACCTCGAATGGAAGTTATCTATCTCAACATCAATAGCAGAAATATCTGCCTGTCTTGAGAAACCATATGTTGTAGTCCTACGTTCAATCTCAGGAATAATGGACTGGACATCTGGTTCATCGAGACAAAGAATAACGCATCCATAGAATGGAACTTTCTGAGCAAATTCAAGAAAGGTTTTCTTGATTTCTTCGATGTTAGCATAGTTATCGAGATGCTCCTCGTCAATCGAGGTCACAAGGGCAAATGTGGGAAATAACTTCAGAAAAGACCTGTCGCTTTCGTCAGCCTCACAGACCATGTATTCCCCCCTTCCAAGTTTAGCATTGGTATCGAGGCTTCTCAGTCTTCCACCCACAACAATGGTTGGGTCCAATCCTGCATGCGTTAATATCAGACCAATCATAGAAGTAACAGTTGTTTTGCCATGAGTTCCAGCAACTGCAATAGCCTTTTTCATCCGCATCAATTCTGCAAGCATCTCGGCTCTTGGAATCACGGGTATCTTCAGATCCTGAGCTCTGCCTAACTCGACATTATCCTTTTTTACAGCAGATGAATATACTACCACATCAGCTCCTATGACATTGAGGGGATTGTGGCCTTTTTTTATCTTCGCTCCAAGAGACCTCAATCTCTTTGTTATCTCACCTGATGCAATATCAGAACCTGAAATTTCAAAACCTATATTAAGAAGAACCTCTGCAATTCCGCTCATTCCTATTCCACCTATGCCGACAAAATGGACCCTCTTCACATTACGGAACATTCACGCCTCCTGTTGGCAAGGGAGAGAACTCTTTTTGCTATCATATGGGCAGCATCCCTCTTACAAAACGAGAGTGCAGCTTCACTCATATTTCTTAATCTCTTCTTATCACTCAGCAAGGAGAGCATGAGGTTTGTTACCTTAACACTACTAAGTTCTTTATCCAGAAGCATAACAGATGCACCAATCCGCTCCAGATACCCCGCATTCTCTTCCTGATGTCCCCCTGTGGCATAAGGATACGGAACAAGAACCGATGGAACGCCTCTTGCCGTCATCTCTGCTATGGAAAGTGCACCAGCCCTTGAAAAGAGAATATCAGCTGCAGCATAAGCCAGGTTCATCCTTTCGATAAATGGAAATACCATTACATTCGCCTTTGTATCTCCTAAAGCCTTTTTTACCCACTTAAAGTCATCTGTCCCTGTCTGAAAGATAAACTGGATATGAAGAAAGGTGTTATTTTTTAAAACCTCAAGGAATACCTCGTTTATAGACCTGGCACCATGACTGCCTCCAAAAATGAGAACGGTCTTCTTTCCTCTATCGAGTTTAAAATATTCAATTGCTTCCTCGCGTGTTCCTTCAAAAATTGTATCCCTGAGTGGATTCCCTGTTACATAGAGCTTTTTTGCCAAAAGAATTAATTTTGCTTTCTTATGAGCAACATGAACCTCGGTCACATATCTGGAAAGCATCCTTGTTGAAAACCCTGGATAACTATCCTGTTCGCTGATTAGCGTTGGAATACCGAAAAGGATTCCAAAGAGAAGAGGAACGAAGGATGCGTAACCACCTGTTCCGACAATCACTCCCGGTTTCTTCAGGAGAAGGATGAATAAAAAAAGTATAATACTAACAGTAAGGAATAGAGGAAAAATCATCCTTTCTGAGATTCTTTTTCCAAGAAAACCCTTTACAGGTAATGAATAACACTTAAACCCCTCTTTCACTATAATCTTTCTCTCCTTTGTTTTACCTGTTACAATAAAGACAATTTCTGTCCTCTTATCAATTTTTCTTATCTCACGAGCGATAGCGATTCCGGGGTAAAGATGCCCTCCGGTTCCACCCGCTGCTATAATAACCTTCATTTAGTTCCTTTCTGCTTTTCATCGAGATATTCACCAGGATTCCGACTGCAATAAAATTTGCAAGAAGTGAACTTCCCCCAAAACTTACAAAAGGAAGCGGGAGTCCTGAGGTGGGCAGGACTCCAATTACAATACCAATATGGAGCAGTGCCATCACAAAAATATTAACAGTGAGAGCAAAGCCAAGTAGTTTTCCAAATTCATCCCTTGCATTTCTCGAAATTTTCACCCCTAATAGAAAAAGGAATAGAAATATACCAAATATGGGAGTTGCTTTCAGAAAACCAAGCTCTTCAGCTATAATTGCGAATATAAAATCGGAATAGGGCATAGGAAGGAAAAGGAGTTTCTCTCTGCCTGCTCCAAGCCCCACTCCCCAAAAACCACCTGAACCAATCCCGATAAGAGATTGCTGGATTTGATAAGGCGGATTACCCTTCAAAAGGTCTACAAACAGACTAATCCTTCTTACCACATAATGAAAATGTAGAACTTTCACAAGTAATGGAAGAAAAAGCAATATTAGAAGAAGGCATATAAGGATATGTTTTGTTTTCACCCCTGCAACAAAAAGTAACAGGCAGGAAACGAGCAAAACAGAAAGTGCAGAACTGAAATTTGGCTGCAGCAGGATAAGCGATATATATGCCATCGTTATACCGAAAAGAGGGAGAAATCCGTGAAGAAAATCTTCTTTTTTTCTTACCTTAGAACTCAATGCACTCGCAAGATATATAAATAGAAAGAGCCTTGCAAAATCTACAGGCATAAATGTTCTTCCCATTATTACAATCCATCTCTTTGCACCATTTATCTCTTTTCCCCATATAAGCACAAATATAAGCATACAAAACCCAAGAATCAAAAAAACCTTTGCAAACTTTTTGAGAAGAGAGTAATTTGATACTGCTGCTATGAAAAATAGAAAGAAACCAATCACGAGAGGAAATAGTTGCCTTTTCAGGAAGATTGAAGTGCTCTTTAGCTTTGTCACCTCAAGCGCATAAAATGAAGAAGAGCTGTAAACCATCACAATCCCGATTGAAACAAGTGAAAGCACAGAAAAAAGAAAAAGAATATCTATCTCTTTAATGTTCGATTTTACCATTTTTTAATCTACCTACACTCTCTTTAAAACAATTCCCTCTGTCAGCAAAATCACGGAACATATCAAAGCTCGCCCCCCCGGGCGACAGCAGCACTGAATCACCAGGAGAAGCGTGTCCATAAGCAATCTCTGTCGCCTCCTCCATTTTTTTAGCAATAGTAAACCTCTCATAGTCATTTTTTTGAAGATATGCTGCAAGAACAGGGGCACTTTCACCTATAATAATAGTGTATTTCGCTTTCATAATTGTTTTAACCATTTTTTCAAGTTCGAGATTTTTGTTCTTTCCACCACATATCAAAACAAAGGGGGTTGTCAAGCTCTCTATACTTCTCTTAAAGGCTACAGGGTTAGTGCACATAGAATTATTAACAAATCTTACACCATTAATCTCGCAAACGAATTCAAGGCGGTGAGGAACACCCTTGAACTGTCTTACCGTTTTTCCAATGGCTTCGATATCACAACCTGCTAATATACTCGCTGTAGATGCAGCAAGCACATTTTCAAGGTTATGCATCCCCTGCAGGAGAACATCTTTCTTCTTAAAGAGCAATCTCTTTACTCCTTCCTGACTATTGTAAAACACTTTATCTTCAAAAAGGAAAATCCCATTTTCCACTTTTGTCTTCAAACTAAAGAAGTAGACATTCGATCTTACTTCCTGTTTAGTTTCCCTTGTAATTTTATCATCGTAATTCAGGATGCAGTAATCACCCTCATCCTGATTCATAAAAACTCTCTTTTTTAACCCTACATATGTTTTGAAATCTCTATGCCTATCAAGATGGTCGGGTGTAATGTTTGTTATTATTCCGATATATGGCTTAAACAGCCTTATTGTTTCGAGCTGAAAAGTACTTACTTCTGCAACAATTATCGTCTGGTTACCAGAATTCAGGACAACTTCTGAAAGTGGAAGCCCCGGAGAAATATTTCCCCCGAGTGCTGCCTTAAAACCTCCTTCAACAAGCATCTCTTTAATCAAAGCAGAGGTTGTAGTTTTACCATTAGTCCCCGTAACAGCAATCAACCTGCCTTCAAAAATCCTCGATGCCAGCTCAATTTCACCCATTATCTCTATCCCTCTTTTCCTTGCTTCTTTTAAGACCGGATGGTCCTGTTGAATACCAGGGCTTACAACAATAAGTTCTGATTCATATACCCTCTCTGTATGTTTACCCTTTTCAAAATCGATTCCAGAAATTAGAACATCGGGTTCTCCTGCATCACTTCCAAAAACTATCGCATCTTTTGAAAGAAGAAGTTTACTTACAGCTATCCCGCTTCTTCCAAGACCTAACACTGTCACCTTTCTACCTTGTAATTCTATTGTCCTTTTCTTCATCTTATCTTAAGGGTACTTAAACCTATAAGTGCTAAAAGGATTGCAATAATCCAGAACCTTACAACAATTTTTTGCTCAGGCCAGCCTAATTTTTCAAAGTGGTGGTGAATAGGCGCCATCCTGAAAAGCCTTTTCCCCTTTGTCAACTTAAAATAGATAACCTGTATAATAACTGACATTGCCTCTATTAGAAAAAAACCGCCAAGCAGTATAAGAAGTATCTCCTGTTTAATCAAAATAGCAGTAACAGCAAGAATTCCGCCAAGGGCAAGTGAACCTGTATCACCCATAAAAACCTGTGCGGGATGCGCGTTAAACCAGAGGAAACCAAGCGCTGCTCCTGCTATGGAAATGCAGAGTATCGTCAATTCACCACTCCCATATATATAAAGAATATTAAGATATTCACTGATTTTCACGTTTCCTGTTATGTATGTTAATATGCCATAACCAACTGCTGTAACCATAATAAGACCTGTTGCAAGTCCATCGAGTCCATCAGTTATATTAACTGCATTTGACGTCCCGACAATTACAAATATAATGAATGGTATATAAAACCATCCGAGATTGAGGAAAATATTCTTAAGAAAAAGCAGACTGGTCATATTTTCATATCCTCTGACCTGCGGCATAAATGAAAGGGTAACTCCGAGTATAAGACCGAGAACAAACTGGCCGAGCAACTTCGTTTTTGCACTAAGACCTGTCTTTTGCTTGACCTTCAATACATCATCTATTATACCGATTCCCCCGAGCCAGATGAGAGAGGTGAGGGAAATAAGGATAAATCTATTACTAAGGTCTGCCCAGAGGAGTACGGAGACAACTATGCTGATTAGCATAATAATCCCGCCCATTGTAGGTGTTCCCTTCTTTTTCCTGTGTGCCTCTTCAAGGTATGGTCTGAGATTATCCCTGATTCCAATCTTTCTGAGCCATCGAATCAAGGGTGGTCCAAGGAAAAAACAGAGCAGGAGAGATGTGACTGCAGCATAACTCGCCCTGAATGTAATATACCTGAAAACATTCAGAAATGAAAAGTGTTCTTTTAAAGGCGTTAGTAAAAGATATAGCACTTTACTTACTTCCTTTTACTCATATTCATCCTTTGTGTCTTTGAGCCTTAGTGGCTGAACTGTTTGCCTTTATGTTTTTAATTAGGGCATCTGCTACTATGTCAAGCCGATTGTTATGCGACCCTTTTATAAGAATAACATCGCCTTTTCTAATCAAACGAGTAAGTTTCCTTGTTAGTTTTTCCCTGTCCATAAAATGTTCGACCTTTCCCTTAAAACCATTTTTCCGGAGACTCCTGAGGATATGAATTGAAAGAGAACCGTAAAGAAAAATGACATCGAAACCATACCGGTGTAATCTTCTCCCAACCTCTCTGTGAAACTCCACCCTTCTTTTTCCAAGTTCGAGCATATCTCCCAGGCAGGCAATCTTTCGTTTCCCCTCCTCTTGTGAAACCACTGAAAGTGCCGCTGCCATTGAATCTGGATTTGCATTATAACTATCGTTGTAAACAGTAACTCCTTCTATCGTGATCCTGTTCAGTCTCAGAGGTTCTGGCCTTAGAGACCTTAACCTCTCCTTGATTTCCTTACTCCCGAATCCAAAGAGACTGGATATAGCAATTGCTGTTAGAGCATTATAAATATTGAATTTTCCAGGTAGTGGAAGATAAAAAGAACCTTCGCCATTCACTGCAAAAGATGAACCTCTACTTCCTGTTTTAATATCACCCGCCCTGAAATCGGATGGATTTACTATTCCATAGGTTATTACCTCTGCCTTTGTCCTACCTCGCATTTTCATAAGATAGGTGTCGTCACTATTCAAAATTGCCACATCCCCTTTCTTCAGGTAACGAAGAAGTTCTGACTTTGCATTGGCAACATTCTGAACGGACCCCAGGAACTGAAGGTGTCCCCTTCCAATATTCGTAATTACTCCTACCTGTGGCTCAGCAATGATTGAAAGTCTTTTTATTTCTCCAGGTTTGTTCATAGCCAACTCAAGAATTGCAACCTCTGTTTCTTTATTTATCTGAAATATGGAAAGTGGAAGTCCAACCAGATTGTTGTAATTTTTCATACTTTCACAACATTTATACCTATCCTTGAGCAGCCTATATATAATTCTTCTTGCTGTTGTTTTTCCACTCGTTCCTGTAATTGCAACACATTTCACATTAAATCTTTGTCTCCACTTTCTTGCTAAATTTCCCAATGCATTAAGCGTATCTTTCACTTTTATAAAATCTTTTCTTAGTTCTGATGGCTTTTCAACTACCACACAGGAAGCCCCTCTACTGAGAGCCTCTTTACAGAAAGAGTGACCGTCATAATGTTCACCTTTGAGTGCAAAAAAGACTTCGCCTTTCTTAATAGTTCTTGAATCGATAGATAGACCGGTGATCTTTTTTCTATTTCCAGCAAGTTTTCCTCCCGTCGCCTTCAGTATGAAATCAAGTGTTAAACCTGGGACTCTCATCTTTTTCTTTCTTTCAACTTTCTTATGCAGGACTCGGCTATCACCTTATCGCTAAAGGGAATCCTTTTGCCCATTATCTCCTGATACCGCTCATGGCCTTTTCCTGCAATAATAACTGTATCACCTTCTCTTGCCATATTTATAGATTCCTCGATTGCTTTTCCCCTATCAAGCTCCACTGCAATTTTCTTAGCATTCACTCCTTTTAAGATATCTTCAATTATTGATTCAGGTTTTTCACTTCTTGGGTTATCAGAAGTAAGAATTATAATTTCGCATAGAGAGGATGCAATCTTTCCCATCTCCTGTCTTTTTCCTTTGTCCCTGTCACCGCCTGCACCAAAAACACATATCAATCTTCCATCAGTCAATTCTTTCTCTGACTTGAAGAGATTAAAAAGTGCATCCGGCGTATGTCCATAATCTATTACACAGGCAAAACCAAGTCCTGTCTCGAGCTTCTCTCCTCTTCCACAAACACCATGGAAGGAGCTGATCCCATTCTTTATTTCCTCTTCCTCTATTCCTAAAATATGAGCGAGCGCAAAAGACGAAAGGACATTATAGGCATTATATCTCCCTCGAAGAGGAGATGAAACCTCGAAAGACTTATCCTCATATCTAATCAAGAGCCTCATACCTTCATCGTCTATATTAGTTATCTTCCCTTTAATATCTGCATCTTCTTCCATTCCATATGTTAAACATTTTGATGGCGTTTCTTTTATAAACCTAACACCTTTTTTATCATCAAGATTAATAATAGCAACGGAATCATCTTTAAGTTCTTTGAAAAAATTCAGTTTTGTATTTACATAATTTTGTAAGGTCCTGTGAAAATCAAGATGGTCTCTCGATATATTTGTCAGAATGGCAATATCAAAATCGATATTTTTTATTCTTTCCATTTTTATTCCATGCGATGAAACCTCCATAATACATACCTCTACCCCTAAATCAACCATCTCTCTCATTATCTTCTGGAGCAAGAGAGATTCTGGGGTAGTATTTGGAAGGTTAGTCCTTTTATCAGCAATAAAATATCCAATCGTCCCTATAAGTCCAGTTTTTCTTCCTGCTGTATCAAGAATGTTCTTGATAAGAAACGATGTAGTTGTTTTACCATTTGTTCCTGTTATACCTATCACAAGAAGTTTCTTTGAAGGAGCTCCATAAAACTCAGAGGAAATTTTAGCAAGGGTCTCTCTTGCATTTCTCACTTTGATAAGAGGTACAGTTGAAATTTCCACATCTTTTTCTACAACGCATGAATTTGCACCTTTTTTTATTGCATCCAGTATAAATCTATGGCCATCGAACCTCTTGCCTCCTAAAGCGAAAAACAAAGTTTTGTCTGTAACATTTCTCGAATCGTATGTAAGATTTTCTATGTTTACATCAGAAAAATTCTTCACCATGACTGGACTGATAATTTTAATTATCCTTGACAGTTTCATCAGATTTTATTCTTGAACCTTTAGCAATATGGTCATTAAATATTTTATCATTATACTTATCCAGGTAGAGAATTCTTTGAGCAATCTTACGAAAGAGAGGGGCAGCAACATACCCCCCCCAATGTAAGCCTTCCTTTGGTTCATCAATAAAAACCCCTATCAAAAGCTGTGGCGTCTTTGCGGGCAAGAAACCTATAAAGGAAGCTACATATTCTCCCTTTCCGTAGCCAACCACAGGTTTACTCTTTTCTGCTGTTCCTGTCTTGCCAGCAATATCTATACCGTTAATTCTCGCAAATTTCCCTGTGCCACTATCAACAGCACCAAGCAGAATATCTTTTAATATTTGTGCAGTCTCTTCTTTCATTACCCTTCTGACAACTACAGGGGTAGAAGTGTAAAGAGTGTCTCCTTTGTTTGATATAATAGACCTAACCAGGAAAGGGTTAAGCAAAACACCATCATTTGCAATCGCACTATACGCATAGATAAGTTGCAGTGCAGTAACGGAAACTCCCTGGCCAAAAGATATTGTAGCAAACTTTAATGGTGTCCAATGAAATGGACTACCTACAAATCCTTTTTCTTCTCCTGGAAGTCTGATCTTTGTCCTAGAGCCAAATCCAAAAGCCCTTATGTAACAATAAAATTTCTTCTTACCTATCTTCTGGGCTATCTTTGTTGCTGCAACATTACTTGAATGCTCAACAAATTCTACAAAAGTAAGGGGTCCATGCTTTTCAGCATCCTTTATCTTCACTCTTCCAACAGTAGTAACACCTTTTCCATCTTCAACTATATCATCAAGGTTAAATAATTTTTCTTCCAATGCAGCTGTTGCAGTAACGATTTTGAATGTTGAGCCTGGTTCAAAGAGTTCCGAGATAGCACAATTTATCCATAATTTGTTATCATATTGTAGAGGATAGTTTGGGTCATACCCTGGTACATTTACCATTGCAAGAATCTCGCCTGTTCTGGGATTTACTACAACAACAATCCCTCCCTTTGCGGATGTGCTTTTAATGACCTTTTCAAGTTCTGAATGAACGATCGATTGAATATCAATATCAATAGTTAGAGCAATGTCTTTACCACTTTTTGGACTTTTTCGAGGTAAGGCAGGATGAGGGTAAAGTAAACCCATAGGTGATTTCTGAAGATGCGCCCACCCTGGTTTTCCTCCGAGTAATGTATCGAATTCAAACTCAAGTCCTTCGAGTCCTGAATATTCAGTACCAACAAAACCGATTAATGAAGAGCAGAGGCTCCCATAAGGATAGAACCTTTTTCTATCTTGCAGAAGGTCTATTCCTTCAATTTCTTTGATTTTCTTTGGTGGTTTTTTTTCTAAATTTCTTTTTATATAAATAAAATTCTTTCTTTTTATGTCTCGATAAAGTTTGTCAAATGAACCATACCCTTGCTCTGAAAGAAGCAATGCTGTCTTTTTCTTATCTTTGATTTTTCTGGGAAAAGCGACAAGGGTTGTGGTTTTTACATTTGTTGCAATTAGTTTACCATTTCTATCGAAAATTTTTCCTCTTTCCGGCCAAACAATAATCTTCTCAACACTCTGTTTTTGAGACTTTTCTGAATAATAACCTTTTCGGAAAATCTGAATATAACCAAGTTTAGCGAAGAAAAAAACCCATATTGAAATAAGCAAGAAAATAACAATCTTAATCCTTATTTCTTTCTCTTTCACTCTTCGGTTATCTATCATATTTTATTGTTGCGTCCCAGTGAAATATGTCCCATTTCACGGGATAAATTTAGATCGTTTAGATCGTTTGTTTGGTTTGTTCGTCATTGCGAGTATCCCTTCGACAAGCTCAGGATAAACTCCGCGGAGCCTGTCCTGAGCCCTTCGCTTCGCTCAAGGGTAAACTCCAGCGAAGGAAAGCAATCTCATTTTAACTTTTCACTTGTTCTCTCCTCTCTCTTCCCTCTTCCCTATACTCTGGTATTCTGATGCTCTGTTATATTTACTGCCCGTGTCACTTTATCCTTTGACTTTTATTA
>SOKM01000036.1 GCA_004375785.1 Candidatus Cloacimonadota bacterium
TTATAAGCAGTTACATAATAATAACCAAGCACCTGAGAATTATCGGTATAGGATGTAGTATCTGTCGCAATGGAATCTATCGGAATTTCGTTCTTATATATGATAAAACCATCAGCACTATCAGGATGAACAAAAGACCATGTAAGTATAACAGACAGTCCATCAGCTCCAGAAGCTATCTCAAGACTCGTAGGTGCTGGAACATAAGATGCGCCGATAAATCCATTAAAAACTAAAACAAGAACCAGTAAACATCCTGCCGCAATTCTTTTAAGACCTCTCATAATAACACCTCCTTTTTATCTAACCAATATTAGTTTAGACGTTTGATTAAAACTGTTACTTTTCAATCTCAAGAAATATACACCATTTGCGAGACATTTGGTTTGCAATCTAACAGTGTTTTTTCCAGAAGAAAGCCCATTTAAAGAGAAAGTTTTGACTCTCTGCCCGAGAAGGTTGTAGAGTTCTAACCCAACATTATCGTTCTGTGCAAGATGTAACTCAACTTCAATGTAATCACCCCTTGTTGGATTCCGCAAAAGACGAAACTTTGGGATTGAAACAACTTTATTTGATTCTTCAATACCTGTAAGAAGGTTCTCATATATCTGAAGACCACAAAAACCTTGCGCTGCGAAAATATACGGGTCTACAACAAATATTCCTTGAGAGGATCCAGGTGAAAGATAGTAACCGACTTCCTGTGGGTTTGAAGGATCGCTGATATCATAAACGCGGAATCCGATGAATTCGAAAACATTAACTACCGAAAAATAAACATATTGATCAAAACCATGAACGGCTGTTATAAACTCCCAATATGAAGGAATATAATGATATATCTCCTGCGGATTAGAAGGATTAGAAACGTCTATTATACAAAAACCGGAATCCCTATCTGCCACATATGCATACGAATCTGATACAAAAACATCACATGCTGTTCCACGTGTATCATAGAAACCAATCTCTTGAGGATTATATACATCCGATACATTAATAATCCGAAGTCCTTGATAACCATCTGCAATGTAAGCAAGTGTATCCAAAACGTAGACATCGTGAGCATAACCAGGCGTATCATAATGACCAGTGTAATAGGGAATTATGGGATCAGAAACATCAGTAATATGCAATCCGCTGTTCGCATCGGCAACAAAAGCATATGGCCATATTGCAAAAATGCCTCTGCTGTCATCAGTTGGGCATGAACCCACTTTTATGGGAAATGTAGGATCCCACACATCCATTACAAAAAACCCTTCGTAACCCGCAGCAGCATAACCATAATTACTCAGTACGTGCATATCATAAATATAGAATGAATCCCAATGTGCAACCTCGTGTGGAAGAGATAGATCTGAAATGTCAAGAATGCGAAGTCCGGGAGAGCCGGACAAGAAGGCATACGAGCCAAGGACAAAAACATTCGAAGCGCCGTATGGTAACTCATAGCAAGTTTCGGGATATGGATATGGGGGATTTGAAATATCTATCACCCGAAGTCCAATCCATCCATCAGCAATAAAGGCAATAGTATCTGATACAGATATTCCAGGATTGTCACCCTCAACCCATAAAGATCCCGCTTGTACTGGATTTGAAGGATTCGATATGTCAACAACAAAAAGATAACAACAACAAGTAACATAAGCATAAATTTCTGATACACAAACATCTCTCGTTTCATCGAAATAACAACTACCTACCAAAAAAGGATTTGAGGGGTTCGATATATCTAAAACAAGAAGTCCTCGAAAACGATCGGCAACATAAACATATGAACCTGAAACACATAAATTCTCGAACCATAAGAATGAATCGCTATAGCACCCCACTTCATACGGGTTTGTGGGATTAGATACACTAATAATCCGAAGACCGCCATCGGCATCTGCAACGTATGCGAATGTGTCTGATACGGAAACACCCAAGGCATAACCAGGGGTGCTACACGAACCAACCTCAATGGGATCGGTGGGATCCGAAACATCCATAACCCGCAAGCCAGAATCAACGCCGGCAACGTAGGAATATGAGCCACTTGTATAAACACCAAGGGCATATCGAGTAATACACGACCCCAGATAAGCGGGATCATCAGGAATTGCCACATCCCAAATATCCAATCCTGCAAGTCCAGCAGCGATATAGAGAATTTGCGAGGAATCTTCATAGAACAATCTCCGTGTTTCCCCTCTTGTACGGATCCTGTCGGAGAGCTCTTGAGGGTGAACCGGATTTGAAACATCAAGAACATAAACCCCACCACCCGAACCACAGAAAACAAGGTTCCTCGTTGTATCTACAGCTACCGCCTCCGGACTGCCAAATGGCCAATTACCGACAAAACGAACATTGAGTGAATCAAACCACATATTACCTGTGGGAAAGGTTTCCAAACCTTGATAATCGAGACTGGGAAGTCTCTCCCACAGGGGCTTCACTGGTTCTGAATATGATTCGGCATATAACAGATTTATTCCTATAATAACAAGACAAGCAAATAAGATTATCACATACCTGTTCATAAATTCCTCCATGTTTTACTTCCAATTTCCACAATTCTACAATTGCTGTTGAAACATTATAGAATATTTTTCAATCGATGTCAAGGATGTTTTAAACGTGTGACTTCCCGCGGACAAAGAATTTATTAAACTTGTATTCAGAAATTCGTTTGATACACTTTATTAGTAGAAACATAACAATGATAGTAAATAAAATTCTACCAAGCAAAACACCCGTCAACGATGCTCCCATTGCAACCATTAAGAGAGTATCTTCAATTAAACTATGAGACAACCCCATAAGTGAGAGAGCTAAAAATATATCTTTTTTGCTTAAAGCACCCGATTTTGCTTCTTTGATTATCAGTCCACCGCCGTATGAAACTCCCAGTGTCATTCCAATAATAGTTAATGGAGCAGCATCTTTACTCATCCCTAAAAATCTCAGCAACGGTTCAAGTAACTTGTTAAGCCGATTTATTACACCCAATTTTTTAAATATTCTCATAAGAGATATTATCACTAAAATAACGAGAAAAATCACACCATAACCTTTGAGTTCTCCTAATATCCAATACAAAATCGAAGGGTTATCATGCCCTGGATTCCATAATATCGAGACCTTGATTTGATATAGATGGAAAGAACTATAAATAAAATGTAAGAGCCATCCCAGAATAAAAGCACTGAAAACACGCAAGGCCAACATAAACCACAATCGAACCCCTGCTCTCTGCGCAATGCGTAACTCTATCGGCATCGTATGGGCAATTAGTATCATCGTACATAAGACAGTCACCTGGGCAATGGTGTATGAACTTTTCATCGCCATTGAAAAGAAAACAATCAGTCCCCCATAGACATTAGTAACCATTGCCGTTGCCCATATGAGTCCAGATTCTCCTGGTAACCCGACAATTTTCATAACAGGAGCAAGAAACCTACCAATAATATCTATAAGCCCCAGCTCCTTCAATATTTTTACAATAATACTGATGGGGATTATAATCTTAAGGAGTGTAAAAACAGTAAAAAACACCTCTTTTAATGTGCTTTTTATCTCTGTAGAAATTTTTATCATTTATTTACTATAAATGAATGGGGGGGTAGGCGTTGAAGCTCCCTCTCCACACCCAATCACCACCCGCTCCTTCATTGTTTCGAATAGAACTAAACCTGACAATGTTGAAATCTCCACCAGCACACCCATCTTTCCATCCGATTCCTTCATTGTTTTGGAGAGAAGTAAACCTGCCAATGCTCGGTTGTTCGTTTTTCACCTCAATTTCACAACTTTAACTGGTTCATATCCATCAACTTTCAGGAAATAGACACCCGGCTGAAAATCAGTGGTTAGTGATAAGTGATTAGTGGTAAGTGGAAAAGATTTCACCAGTCTTCCACTCACATCATAGATAGTCAGTTCTATGCCCTCTGCACTATACCCTTCGCATTGCAACTGAACACTAACCACTGACGTAAAGGGGTTAGGATAGACTTGAAGTTTTGGGGTATTGATATCCTCCACCTGGCTCTCTTCTGTCCCAATGGGATAGCCTTCACAGGCGAACATTACCTTATAAGGGACTGAATCTCCCTGAGTCCATACAACATAGCAATTTGTTACATTAGGATAGTGCATATCTTCATCACCATAGACATCTCGGAATTTGTACAGATACCTTCTTCCTCCGGGATTATAGAGTTTCACGCCGTAGATATCATCATATCCATCACTATTGTCCTCCCAGTATGCATAAGCCCATACAGTTGACATCGTCGAGAGAACAGGATAGCGGGACTGTCCAGATGTAGGGTAAGGTCCAACGATTCCCTGGTAAAAGAATATATCCAGGTTACCTGCAGTACTATCTTCCCATGCAGCAGAAATATCATCCTCTCCATGACAAAAGTCAAGGCTCGGATGGTTAAGTGGAATATATGTGCTACCAGCCAATGTGTCTTCAGCAGACCAACTCCCACCGTTGAGGTACCGATGAACAATTGAGTATGGGGAATAACAGGAAGGGTCGTATCTCTGCCATACTACATGAATCTCACTGCCGTTGTAAATGCTAATCGATGGGTAAATATCCGATATATCTATGTTATCACTAAGATTCACTACTCCACTAACACTCGTGTCGTAATGAGCACAACAGTAATAAATCTCCCAGTTGCCATCTGTGTTATCCTGCCAGACAATATGACAGTCGAAATTGTCATCTATGACAATAGCAGGGAGTGTAGAATGACCGGGAGTAAAACTTATTCTCTGAGGAATACCCCAATCAAGAGGACACCTCAAAAATATCTCACCCTGACCACCGGAGTCACCCTGTGAGACTACATACGGTAGTGAATCATAGACATCCATAGAAGGAAAATGTGCATTCTCATAAAGAGTTGCATAGAAAGGCTGAGATGCCCAATTCAATCCCCTATCATAGGAATACGCGAAATAGCATGTGTCCTCATTGTAACTGTAAACCGCATATATCACATCTTCAGGTAACGTACTCATAACCGGAACAACCTTAAATCCATTACCATAGGCAGTAGCGTAATCGACATATGAAATACCTATTTGCGAGTGATAGGGTTGTGCGAAACAGAATGCCTTTTGAATAAAAAAGGAAACCATCACAATTAGAAATACATGTGACTTCTTCATACACACCTCCTTTTGTTTAAAAAAATATAAGCAATTTATTAGTATTGTTACTCAATAATTGTTATTTTTTGAGACTCAATGTTCTGTCCCTTCTCAAATCTCAGGAAATAAACCCCACTTGTGAGACCCTTGATTTCTAATTTTAGTTTTTGTTTTCTTGAAGAAAGACCGTTCAGAGAAAAATCTTTTACCTTTTGCCCGAGGAGGTTGAAGAGACATAATACTGCATTGGTTCTTTGAACAAGGCTAATTTCAAGCTCAATGTAATCTCCTCTTATTGGATTCTGTAAGATTCGCAACTTCTGGTGTGAAACAATTTCATTTGGCTCTTCAATACCTATAGCCAAACAGGCGGGAGGATAGATAATACCATAACCAAAAACAGTATCATACCCAGGTGCTCCAAGGTCTATACAGGTTGAATATATCGCCTGTTTAATATCAGACGGGTTTGTTATTCCATGTGAGATAAGAAGTGCTGCAAGTGCAGAGACATGCGGCGTAGCCATCGATGTGCCCTGAAGAAACATATAACAAAAACTGTCAACCGTCGCTTTTTGAGAACCATAATTTAACTGATAATATGTTGACTGAAGAATTGCTGCAACATACCCTGTTCCAGGAATTGTATCGTTATAATCCCCACCAGGAGCAACAACATCTATTCCTTCTCCCCACTGCGAATATGGTGCTAAATTTGTATCGATATCCGTTGCACCAACTGCAATACACTCTTCAAAACCTGCTGGATAACTGAGTTGTCCTTCGCCTGCATTTCCAGCAGCTGCAACAACAATTGCTCCTGCATTGGTTGCAGCAATTATTGCCTGATGAATCGTTCCAAAACCCGTGCTGTCACCAGGTGCTCCTCCAAGACTCATAGAGAGAATGTCTGCCCCATTTTGATACGAAAAGTAGATTCCATCAGCAATCATATCGCAGGTGCCAGAACCACACTCATCAAGAACCCTGACGGGCATAATTGAGACATTAAAAGCCATTCCAGCAACACCTTTTGCATTGTTTGTGCTTTGTGCAACTGTTCCGCAGATATGTGTTCCATGACCATTCTCATCATTAGGAAGTGTATCTTGGTTTACAAAATCATATCCCTCGACAAAGTGTGTTTCAGTGAGGTCAGGAGATATATGGTAATAACCATCTCCTGATTCAACCTCATCAAGTTCATAGCTTGGTATCTGGTTTGTTTGATAGGCAATACCCGTATCAAGAATAGAAACAATAACTGTAGAGTCACCACCATGTTCAATATTCCAGGCAAGAGGCATATTGAGATGGTCTTCACCAAAATTCCACTGCAAATAAAAATATGGGTCATTTGGTGTCCAGCTAATACGCGCAATCCCATTTGGCTCTGCAAACAAAATTTCAGGGAAAGATTCGAATCGTTCAATCAACTCCCATATATCTCTCTTTTCATCAAAACGGACAGTTACAAAATTGGCAAACTGACTTCGATAAACTATTTCTGTATCTAATCGTTTCACAATATCTTCTAACCGCTTCCATTCTGTACCCGCCTTATAATTCAGGATAATTTCTCCCTTTTTCCAGTGATTTTTATCAAGATAAGGTTTAGCTATTCCCCGAAGAGGCAGGTACATAAAAAGCGTTATAATAAAATATCTGACTAACATATACACCTCCTTGTCTTAACCTCATAAATTAAAGATACTAAGCCGCTCTGCAAGATACTCAAACTGACTAATTTAATTCTCCCACTTTCCATTTTACTTCCTGCTTATATTTTTTTTTAATATAAAACCTTTCTGACAACCTCGGTAGGTACCATTGTCAGCTTAATGTCTACTAATAAGTCTACTTTCGATGATCTTGATACCATTTCTCCCATGTATCTACAGCATTCTTACACCAATCAGTATCACCACTAAAATCTTTTCCAGGAGTCCCAAAGTAATAGAATGTAGGGTTCTCTCCCGTTATTTCTTTTAATGAATAAGCGGCTATATATCGAATATATTGCTTCACGTGACCTATATATTTCAATAAAACCGGCACGGCATCAATTCCCTCTGAGATAATATAAGATGCTTGACAGTTCAGAAAACTTCGCGTTTTTGGTTTTCCATTAACATCCATAACCCAACCATCTTCAATAAGAGAACTTGGAGTATGGAATTCACCTTTGATATAACTTTCTATTTGTTGAGTAACTCTTTCTTCAAGTGCCATATTCGCAGCGATGTCACTTTTAGATTTATCTCTGGATTCCCTGCAATCAATAAAAAATAACAAAATTAAGAGTAAAACCGCAAAAGATAATATCATTTTTTTCATAGCATTCTCCATGTTTATAATTTTACAACATTTTCTCTTTAATAAAAAATTATATCATATCTAATTAAACATATCAAGTGTTTTTTTTGGAAATTATGAGTATTCTAAGAATTGAAAACCTTACCCTTATTATTTATTTTTTTATAAAATACTTGACATACAATCATTATTAGATATAATGAATACAGTAGTTTATGTAATAAGGAACTGACTGTGAGAAAAAAAGGAGTAAGAAGCATGAAAAATGAGAAGGAATCTGCAACTCGTTCTGATTTTATCAGGGATATTATTAAAGAGGATATAAAAAAGAATAAAAACGATGGACGAGTAATAACCCGATTTCCACCAGAACCGAACGGCTATCTACATATTGGACACGCCAAGGCAATCTGTCTCAATTTTGGCGCTGCCAAAGAGTTTGGTGGTCACTGTAATCTGCGATTCGATGACTCAAATCCTATAAAAGAGAAGGAAGAATATGTAGAATCAATAAAAAAAGACATTCGCTGGCTTGGATATAATTGGGGTGACCGAGAATGTTTTGCTTCTGACTATTTTGAGCAGCTTTATGAGTGGGCAGTGCAACTCATCAAAGATGGTAAGGCTTACATCGACGACCTTAGCGCTGAAGAAATCCGTGAATATCGTGGCACATTGACAGCACCAGGAAAGGAAAGTCCATATCGCAATCGCAGTGTTAAAGAGAACTTTGACCTGTTCGAACGTATGAAAACAGGTGAGTTTCCGGACGGTGCCAGGGTCCTGCGTGCCAAGATTGACATGGCATCACCGAATATCAATATGCGCGACCCTGTAATGTATCGTATCCTTCATAAACCACATCACCGCCAGGGAGACAAGTGGTGTATCTACCCTACATATGACTTTACGCACGGTCAGTCAGACTCTAAAGAAGGCGTCACACATTCTCTTTGTTCTATTGAATTTGAAGACCATCGACCTTTGTATGACTGGTTCCTTGAAAAGTTGCATGTTTACCATCCCCAACAAATCGAGTTTGCCCGTCTTAATCTCAGCTACACCGTATTGAGTAAACGCAAACTAATGCAATTGGTTAGCGGAGGAGACGTCAGCGGATGGGACGACCCACGGATGCCTACATTATCAGGTTTACGGAGAAGCGGCTACACACCTGAGTCAATTCGAGCCTTCTGTGAACGCATTGGAGTTGCCAAGAGGGATAGTGTGGTAGATATTGCTTTGCTCGAGTATTGTGTTCGTGAGGATTTAAACAAACGAGCCCCGCGTGTGATGGCTGTGCTGCATCCTCTCCGCGTTGTTATAGACAACTATCCTGAAGACCAGGTTGAAGACTTAGATGCAATAAACAATCCGGAGGACCCGGATATGGGGATAAGGAAGGTTCCTTTTTCTCGGGTGCTCTATATCGAAAGAGATGACTTTCGTGAAGAACCGCCAAAAAAATTCTACCGTCTCGCACCAGGTCGCGAGGTTCGGATGAGATATGCATATTTTATCACCTGTGTGGATGTTGTAAAGGATGAAAAAACCGGTAAAGTGGTCGAACTTCACTGTACTTACGACCCAGCAACGCGGGGTGGCAATGCTCCAGACGGACGTAAGGTTAAATCAACACTTCACTGGGTTTCAGCTGCCCAGGCAATCGAAGCAGAAGTCCGACTTTATGACAGACTCTTTGTGAAACCAAACCCACTTGAAGGAAAGGAAGATTTCAAGACCTATTTGAATCCGAAATCTTTGGAAACACTCACATCATGCCGTGTTGAACCAAGTCTAAAAGGTGCAAGACAGGGAAACCGCTATCAGTTCGAGAGACTGGGTTATTTCTGCGTCGATTCCATTGATTCAACTGATGAAAAGCTCGTATTCAATCGCACCGTATCGCTCCGAGACCAGTGGGCAAAGATTGAGAAATCGATGAAAGCAGGTAATGGATAGAGCTAATCACCACAAAGAAATTCTTTTTATGTACTCCCCACTTCCACAAGGGTTCATTCCTGCTACGATTTATCTTGATTGGGAATTTGTAATTTTTAACAAATATACATAACCGTAGTAAACTACCTTCTTACCTGATAAACTGGATAATCTCTTTTGTTTCTCTTCTTGAACCGGGCTCGGGTTGTTCTGCAGGATACCCCAACGGAGTAACGGTTGCTACATAATGTTCCTGTGGAATACCTAAGGCTTCTTTTACATCCTCCCTGTCCATTCCACCAATCCAGCAGGTTCCCAGTCCAAAGTTCCATGCTGCAAGAGTAAAGTGATATGCAGCGATGCATCCGTCCTGAATATGTCGCTTTGACTTTGAGGGGTTTGAGCATATGGCAACTGCCAGTGGTGCACGTACAATCGGGGTACTGCTTTTTTCACGAACAGATGCAAGAAACTCAAGTTTTTTCTTATCCGAGACTGCAAGGAAGTAATAAGACTGAGAATTTCTTGATGTTGGTGTATACCTAGATACCTCAAACAGTTTCCAGAGGGTATCGTCAGAAACTTTTCTGTCTTCAAAGTATCTGATGCTCCTTCGCGTTATCAGAAGTTCATCACCGGTAAGGTATGAATTCACAGGGTGAAGAAAGGATTGGAATTCAACAACCCGATTCTCCGGGTCTTTAGCAAAAAAATGGTATATCTGATACTTTTCATTCTCTTTTAGCTCTGTCTTCTCACGTTCCTTTAGCTTATCATACATATTATCAACTTCTTCTCGTGTGGAATAGAAAAAGGTTATAATGCCTTGCGTATCAATTTCATCTCTTGCACAGAACCCAAGAAGCAGATTTCCATGTTTAAGAACAATACAATCCTTTTGTTCAAGCCAGACTGTCATATTGATTTTTTTTGTATAAAATTCCCTTACCTTTTCTTTATTTCTTGTTTTTAAAAAAATTATTCCAGCCATCTTACCTCCTTTTTTTCACCCTCACCTTTACCCCGTGTAATAGGAAAAAGCTCTGTATATAATGGTATTACACAGGGTGAATCCTCTCCCGTCAAGGGAGGAAAATCTTCTGCTTACTCCTCACTGCCTACTTTAGTTCGCCGTTTCTCATTCCAACTTATCACTCAGGTACTCATTACCTGGTTGCCTTCGTTATCCATAAACTTCCTTCTAAGTTGTCCGATTCTATTTTCTTAAAACGGTTTTTCTTTAACAGATATTCAAGCAGCCAGGGAGACCAAATATAAAATCTGCCCTTGAAGAACTCTCCCCTTTCAGGTATAACGAAGAGCCTCTCGAAGGCCCCGCTGGTCGTATCAAGCATGGAATGGTAGGAAAGCATTACCTCGTTCTCCTGATTCTTTTCCACAAGTACTCTCTGATATGAAGAAAAGAGTCTTTCAACCCAGTCCATATAATGAAAAAGGATGATTCCATCGATATTGAGAACGTTCCATGATTTTCTTATGGCTGTATCCAGTTCATCCATTGAAAAATGCGGCAGAGGATTTCCCATAAATACAACCGTGTTAAAAACTTCTTTCAGGCTTTCAATCTCTGTTGCTTTTTTTACATAAAATTTAGATATGAGTTTTTTCTTCGTCGCAAGGTCTTTTGCCTTCCCGATAAAGGTTTTTGATGTATCTATCCCAACTGGTTTAAAACCGAGTTTCTCAAGTGCAAATGTTGCTACTCCCATCCCACATCCCACATCAAGTGCTTTTCCTTTTTTACCTGCAAGATATTCACCAAGAATCCTGACAAACCTTTTCATTCTGAATTTTCCGCTGAGCGTTTCAGGGTTGTAGATTTGCTGCTTGAATTTATAATGCAACGTCATATCGGTTCCTTTATCCTTAAACATATATCCTCCTTTCAATATCATTTATAAACTTAAAGAAAGATTTGTAGATTGTCAAGACAAATTTTGGATTGCAATTTTTCCCGACATTGCAGCAACTGTCTTGTTTCAGCATCAATTGGACAAATGGGGGTAAAATTTAATAGACACATTTAGGGGGTGAACTTACCACAAATTAGTGGCTTTGCAAAACTGTGCCAGATTTGGGTCAAATACAGGACAAAACAGAGCAAAACAGAGCAACAAGAAATTAGTGTTAAGTTTATATGTTATAATGTATTATGTTGAAAAATAAGGGGTTATGAAAAAGGCTGGAAATGGATTCGAAGTCCGACGCTCTATCCATTGAGCTACATGCAAGTTCCACTATTTTTTGACATAACTTCTTCTAATTATTAACTTGGCTTTTTGGAAAAAAGTGACTGAACGGGCAGGGGTTCATTGCTGCTACGATTTATCTTGATTAGGAATTTGTAATTTTCAACAAATATACATAACCGTAGTAAACTACCTTTTTACCTGATAAACTGAACAATCTCTTTTGTTTCTCTTCTTGAACCGGGCTCGGGTTGTTCTGCAGGATAACCCAACGGGGTAACGGTTGCTACATAATGTTCCTGTGGAATACCTAAGGCTTCTTTTACATCATCCCTATCCATTCCACCAATCCAGCAGGTTCCCAGTCCAAAGTTCCATGCTGCAAGGGTAAAGTGATATGCAGCGATGCAGCCATTCTATCCTCCTGAATTGTATAACAAATCTGATTACTGAGATTATAAATCAGATTACACAGATTTATTTATCTATCGTACAAGCATAATTTTTTTCGTATGAGATAAACTTTTTCCTATACTTAATTTACAGAAGTAGACTCCGATTGGAAGTTTTTGTCCTGCATCGCCTCTTCCATCCCAGGAAACGGCAGAAGGCAGTAAGGAGTAAGCAGTAGGCAGTGAAAAGTTTTTAACTAATCTTCCACTCACATCATATATTCGCAACTCTACAGCCTCTACTTGTGCACCTGTGCACCTGTGCTCTTGTGCACTTGAATTGCCCTCCGCTCTACGCTCTATGCTGGATAGGGACAGAATGATGGTGGTGAAAGTAGTAAATGGGTTGGGGTAGATTTTTAATTTCAAATTTCTATTTTCCAGGTCCTGATTTTCTGCCTTAGCAATTCCTATCACGGGGGCTGTTGCAAGACAAAAACCAGCTTTTGTTTCATACCACATCCAGTATTCCGTGCCCGTAAATACAACATCAGCTGCCCAGGGTCCACCACTGTCAATAGGAGGATTATAAGGCGGGTCAAAAGTAGAGAGTACTGGATTACCTGAATATTTTGTCCAGCTGATTCCATCCGTGGATGTTGCATACCCTATTCGAATTGTATCAATACCACCATTTGATAAATCAGCAGCAGACACACCACTATACCATATTTCATAAAATATGTCAGTTTTTATCACTGCCGGCACTCCAACCCAGTAATCCTCCCAGGTGCCAGGAGCACCCAGATCCAGAACGGGATTAGCAGAATGTTTTGTCCATACTTTTCCATCAAGAGAAGTGGCATATCCTATTCTGACTTTGTAATCATAATCAACTCCTGTATACCACATTTTGAACGTATCATTTTCAAAAAGTAATGCTGGAGATTCAATCCATAAACCATCCCAGCTAGAACTGTCCCCTTTTTCAAAGACGGGATTACTGGCATATTTCTCCCAGTTAATACCATCTGAAGAGGTGGCGAGTCCAATAGCCGAGCCAAAAGGTGGTGTGGTATCAATAGCTGTGGTGTCTCCAAAATAGTATAGTTTGTATTCAAAAGGGTCCTTCAAAATTTCAGGTGTGTCGAGCCATCCTGAATCCCACTCACCGGGGGCTCCAACATCCAAGACAGGTGCAGCATCATTATACTTTATCCAGTTAATGCCATCTACGGAATAGGCATAACTTATCCTTGCTGTATAGGGTAGGCCAGCTGCTGCATACCACATCTTTATTGTATCGTTATCCATAATACAGGTCGGCTGCCCTATGGCAAAAGTTTCCCATACAATATTTTCCTTCACCATAACAGGATTATTATCATATTTTGACCATTCCGTTTGAGCGAAAAGGTTACTTTGAGCAAGCAATATCAAAAACACAAATAGAATTGTATAAAGTGGTTTCATATTTCTCGCCTAATCTCTGTTTTATGTGTCTTTAATAGTAGATAACCAAGTAATCCTAACATTCCCAGAAAATATAATTGAACCCAAACTGTTAATATTATTTTCCAGGTGGATATACTAAGTCCCAAGAAGTTTAAGCCCGCTAAGTATATGGGGAAATTTCCCAGATAATGAAGAAATAAAGCGCATAAAATGCCAAGGATAATGGTTTTTTTTCTTAAGAAACATATAACTGGTGCTGTAAATGCCCCGTGCATAACACAGACCATAAAACGTTCCTGTATGTATCCACCAAGCTGATACCAGTGGAGTGATGCTATATATGGGTCTTTTGCAAATTGCTCGGCAAGCATCCACATTTCTCCGATGCCAAAACCCAGACCGATAGCAACGGCAAAACGAATTGCATTTTTTCTCTCTATTCTTCTGAAAATCCATGGAATCGCAAGCACCCATAGCTTTATTGGTTCTTCGGTAATTGGTGCATAGAAGGTAGTTAGGAAACGATATATTCCTGGACTTGATGAGAGTAATCGCTGAAGCCAGCCGTCAAGGGGAAAACGGATGAAATAAAAAGCCAGAGCACACATGGGGATTTCGAGAAGAACCACTGCTAACAGTATTCCCTTTTCCTTTTTGGGTATTTTCCAAACGAGAAAAACCCCTATTATACCGAGGGATAAAATGGTCGTTACTACCGCAGCTATATAAATACCTTGCATGGTTATTTACTCAACTCCACATCTTAAATACAAAAGATTAGATTGCGCAGGTTAAAGAGACTGTGCCAAAATGTGAATTTTTGCATGGTAGCCGCAACCTTTAGGTTGCGTAATTCATTGTATTATAAGAAGTTAAGTTCGCAGGCTAAAGCCTGCGGCTACCGAAGAGATAATGACAAATTCCTTTTAGGTTGCGGATTTTGATTGTTTATCCTTGTACATTTCCTGGTCTGCAAGAGCTATCAGCTGGTCGACAGATTTTGCATCGGGTGGATTATATTCTGCAAAACCCTTGCTTAAACTAATATGATAAGGTTTCATCTTTCTGAAGTTGAAGGAATCGACTTTTTGGGCAATACGTTCCCAAACGGCAATCGCCCGGCCAATTGGGCATTGTGGAAAAATTAGTAAAAATTCATCTCCACCCAATCGGCAGACAATATCAACTTCCCGCAGTGTCTCTTTTAAGAATCTACTAATGAGCTTTAAAGCCACGTCTCCTTCCTGATGACCATATGTATCGTTAATATCTTTAAGACCATCCACATCTACATAACAGATGCTCAATCTTGAATTATTCCGCTTTGACAATTGAAGTTGTTTACCAAAGAGAAGGAGCGCATAACCTCTATTTAAGACCCCTGTGAGTACATCTGTTGTAGCAAATACTTTGAGTTCTTCTTCTGCTCTCTTTCGTTCGGTTATGTTTATCATACTTCCCTGAATAGCAGGCTTTCCCTCATAGATAATGCGGCTTCCCAGGGTTTCAAGAGTAAAGATTATTCTGTTCTTTTTAATACCTTTGAATTCATATTGAACGGATTCTTTCTCTCCCGACTGTCTTAACTTTACCTGTTTATCCACAAGTTTCCAGCTCTCTGGAGCAACCAATTCTTTAATATGTTTTCCAACTAACTCCTCGGAAGTTCTGTAGCCAAACATTTCAGCAAGCCGCAGGTTGCAGAATTTGAGAATTTGATTCTGGGTAATATAAAGACCTACCAGAGAGTTATCCACCACCCTTCGATATTTTTCCTCACTTTCTCGCAGCTCTTTCTCTGCTCCCTTACGCTCAATAGCCATTGCCATCTGTGTGGAAACAAACTTCAGAATATCCATATCTTTCTCTCCAAACCTGATACCTTCAGTATAATTCTGAACAGTCAGTACACCAATGATCTTATCTTTTGCTTTTAGAGGTACACCGAGCCAGTCAATCGCTTGTGGGCCTAAAAGTTCTATTTCGCCTTTATCTACCAATTCTTCAAAGATTTCTGAAGTAGCCAGTAAAGGTTCTCCAGTTCGTAACACATATTCTGTTAACCCTCTACCCAATTTTCTGGAGCTTTTTTGCCTGGGCTTCTTATCATGTTCATCGACATAATATTCAAAAGTGATTGTTTCAGTGTTTGCATCATAGAGTGCAATGTAAAAATTTTTTGCCGGCATCAGTTCATTAATGATACCGTGGATTGAAAGATAGAATTCTTCGAGACTTTTTGTGGAATGCACTGCTTCAGAGATTTTATAAATTGAAACACGCCTTTTCTCTGCTTGTTTTCTCTCCGTAATATCTTCCAGAATACCGTCAAAATATGTTATCTTTCCACTCTTATCAGCAATAGCCCGAGCGCTGAGGGAACCCCAGAAAGATGTTCCATCCGTTCTCTTTAATTGCACCTCATAATTTGATATTTCACCAGCAGAACTGATTGTTTCAATGAATTTCTTGCGGTCATCTGCATTCAAATAGAAATCGGCGACACGGGTTTTTGACATCGCCTCAGGGTTCTCATATCCTAACATCTTCGATAGCGCAGGGTTCGCTGATAGAATATGTCCTCCGGGATCTGCACTTGTACGGAATACTCCGACAGGAACATTAGACTGTAGCGTCCTATATTGCTTCTCCGACTCCCGCCGTGATTTCTCTGACTGCTTGCGTTCGGTGATGTCGCGGAATATTCCCTGGATTATTGGTTTCCCCCCAACTGAAGTTACAGAAGCAGTTATATGGACGGGTTTTATTTTTCCTGATTTGGTAATGACCTCTGCCTCATCGTCAACTACACCCTTCTGTTCTACATGATTTTTAAACATATTCATGTAATATTCTGCTTTTGCAGGAGGATGAACTTCTTTTTGGTGATGTCCTAAAATTTCCTCTTTCTTCTTCTCCAAAAGAATTTCTGCTGCTTTATTGCACTTAGTAACCAGACCTGTCTCAGTATCTGCCCAGATGATTGCATCCTTTGCATTTTCAAATGTGAGTCTGAACTCTTCTTCACTTTTTCGTAGTTTTTCTTCTGCATGTTTTCGTTCGGTGACGTCAATGCCTGCACCTCTATATCCAATAAGGTTTCCTTTCTCATCGAATATTGGAACTCCACTTGTCGAGAGCCAGACTGTCTTTCCGTTCTTGTGCACATTCCGATTTATAAATTCACGGAAATGTTCTTTTTTATCGAATATCTCAAATGCTGCTTTCTTCAGTCTTTCTCGGTCTTCAGGGTGGAATAGGTCATAAAAGTGCTTTTTAAGCACTTCCTCGGGTTTATATCCTAAAATCTTCTCGACAACTGAACTAACGTAAGTATATTTTCCTTTTGCGTCAACTTCCCAGATCCATTCCAGAGCACTCTCTGTGATGGTTCTAAACCTTTTCTCGCTTTCTCGCAGCGCTTCTTCTACACGTTTACGCTCTCCTATCTCCCGTTGAAGTTGTAGATTGCTCTCTTTTAGTTCGGAAGTCCGCTCTTCGACCAACCCCTCAAGTCGTTCGCGGTGTTCCTTCAATTCTGCTTCTACTTGCTTGTGTTTGGTGATGTCTACAGTGATTCCTCTCAAACCCACAGGTTTGTTTTCATGAATAATTGCACTTGAAAATATGATAACAGGAAATGTGCTTCCGTCTTTCCTCTGGGCTGTGTATTCATTACCATCTAACTTTTCCCCACTAAGTATCCTCTGAATATTTTCTTTAGCTCTATCTCGGTCATCTGGAATTAACATTTGAAAGCCGTTTATACCTTTATCAAAATCCTCTCGAGAATAACCAAAGTTATCAAAAGCTTTTTGGTTAGCGTATGTAAGTCCCCCGGACAAATCCATTTCATAAATGCATTCCGGTAATAATTCAGCCAACTCTTCAAATCTCTTTTCACTCCCCTGAAGCGCCTCTTCTGCCAGCTTATACTCAGTTACATCTCGAGAAATCAAAA
>SOKM01000253.1 GCA_004375785.1 Candidatus Cloacimonadota bacterium
GGGTTCTCGGGGTTACAGGTGTTGGGAGTAACCTGAAAGAGGCAATAGAAACGACCTATTCAGCAATAAACGAAATTACATTTAAAGGAATGCATTTCAGGAGAGATATTGGGAAAAAGGGAATTAAAGATAAATGAAAAGATATTTTTTTCTTGCAATGTATTAAATATTATGGTATGCTTTTTAAAATAATATGAGGAGGTAACAATGAAATTGAAAAACACTCTTTTCATAATAATAATATTGCTTTCATTTACAACCCTTAATGCTTCTGTTTATGATTTTCTCAATGTTGGTCTTTCGGCAAGGTCCAATGCAATGGCTGGAAGTTTTTCTGCAATCTCAAACGATATTAATTCACTTCAGTGGAACCCAGCAGGTTTAAATGGAATTGAAAAAGGGATGCTTTCTACAGGTGTAGTGCTCTATGCAGCGGGCATAAAATTTGGTGAGGTTCAATACGGTTTTGGTAAGGGGAAGAATACCTTTGGTTTTGGACTAAACTATGTCAACTATGGTTCGATTGAAAGAAGAGGTGAAAACAACGAAGACCTTGGCTCTTTTTCACCTATGGATTTGTTATTCCTTTCAGGTTTCAGCCGCCCTATAACAGATGACTTGACCGCAGGTATAAGTATGAAGTTTATATATGAAAGAATTGATTCCTTCGTCTCTTATGGGGCAGGTTCTGATATTGGCATACAATATCTTATGCGTGAAAGGAATCTTACACTTGCTTTTGTTTTGAAAAATTTAGGCAAGGAATTAAAAGCCCATTATGAGGAGAAAGGTTCTCTCCCCCTTTCGGTAACGGGTGGTTTCTCTTTCCATCCGCTTCCTGTTCTGAACATAAATTTTGACTTTACAAGAATATTCTATGATTCAAGGTCTATTGCAAAATTTGGAGTGGAATGGTGGGTTGTTCCTATGCTTGCACTCCGAGCAGGATACAGCAGTGCAGGAGCTGACCTGAAAAATGATTTTAGTCCAGCTGTTTCTGCTGGAACATCCTTCGGCTGCGGTTTTGCCTGGAAGAAATTATACCTTGACTATGCAGTCCAGCCAATGGTTGACCTCGGATTCTCACAATCCATCACCCTCTCACATATTTTATAGAAAACAGAAGATTTTTAAACAGCACACAGATTCCCACAGATTTGAAAGATAATCACAGATTTATATATTATATTTAGACATAAAGAATAACATAAAAAACATGTCACGAAAAATTTAGCCACAGAAAAACACAGAAAATATAAAAAACAGATAAAAAATTTTACTTTGAATTATATTTGTGGAAATCTGTTTTATCTGTGAAATTCTGTGTGCTAATATTTTAAAGAAAAAGTCAGAATCCTATGCCCAGCTCCAATAGGATTGTTGTGGGTTTACTTTTTGTAGTGGGATCCTCCAATCCAGCATTGTAAGGCGTTCTATCTGGTTTTACAACATTTCTATTGTTCAATAGATTCTCTATTATCAATGAGAATGTTAATGTTGTGAAAGAAACATTCATCTTCCTATATACCTCAATATCAAAGGTTGAATGGGAGGGCAATCGTTCAGAATTTTTTGCAAGGTTACCCTGTTTCACCTGCTCTATAAGTGAATAGGGCAATCCACTTCCATAGGTCCAGACAGCAGTTGCTCCCGTGAGATGGGGTACAGTATCACTCCCTATTTCATAAGAGGTAACTATCTTAACCCTGTGTCTTTCATCCCAGCTCAAAGGATATTCCTGCATTACCTCAGGCAATTCCATATCCTCGAAATTCTCAAGGTCTTTTGTATTTTTTCCTTTTGCCCAGGAAAGGATGTAGATAATCCTTCCCGTAAAGTGCTTACCGGCTGGTTTCCTGAACTCAAATTCAAATCCCATTGCATCACCATACGATGAATTTGTTATCTTATACGACTTAAAAGGATATAAACCAACAAGTTCAGCGTTAATGAGATTTCTTATATCCTTTTTATACATTGCAAAAGAGAAAACGGCCCTTACAGGAAGTTCGTGCTCAACCTTAAACTCGTAAGCCCTTGTGCATTCCGGTTTAAGTTCTGGATTGCCAATAAGTCGATCTGGTCCCCTCCATTTCGTAGTCATAAAGACATACTGGTATTCGGGCATCTGATAATATAAGCCAAAGGAAAAAGTGAATGCATCCTTATCAGTAATGGGATAGAAAAATCCTATTCTTGGACTTATATAACCACGGAATCTTTTTTCTGTATCAATCTCTTTACCCGTATAAAAGTAATCGTACCTGACACCGCAGTTCACGATTAAACCTTCTCTTTCATACTTATCCTGAACATAGACTCCTCCCTGTGATGGATGGACCGAATATACATCCCTTGACCACCCATAGCCAGGGTAGGGTCCCTCTTCATCAATTCGTGTTGAATCGTAATACCAGAGCTGTTCT
This sequence comes from Candidatus Cloacimonadota bacterium, assembly GCA_004375785.1. Taxonomy (GTDB): domain Bacteria; phylum Hydrothermota; class E44-bin80; order E44-bin80; family E44-bin80; genus E44-bin80. The sequence continues at coordinate 2,427 of SOKM01000253.1, forward strand.
ATCTCCTCTTTCTCAAGATGCCATATATGATTTTCAACCCCTAATTTTATAAGGTGTTTATTTTCAAACTGCTTTGTAAAGTCAAACATAATTGAGTTATTGCTCTCCTTATGGTTATGATATGAAGAATCGTATCCAACCTCGTAAAACCAATCTTCATCCGTATCAGTTGCCACTCCTCTATCATCAATAATCCACGGAATCTCATTTTCTTCTGCCCACAGGTGTTCCTCTTCGAGCAGATGTATCTCTGGTGGAGAAAGCCCCGGGTCAAAGTGAAAATGTGTATTGAAAGAAGAAAGTTTTAATTCGTAAAATGAGGAGTAGCCAATGCTGTGATTCCAGCTGATAGCATATAGTGAACTTTCCTCATTATAACGATATGAGTGATCTGGAATCTCTATAAATTGATGCCTGTATTTTTCATAGGCATTAAAATTTCCCCTGCCTGATAATGTAAGTTTTCCAGTATTAAGTAATTTTACTAATGCTTTCATAGAAAATCCAAAAGCATTATTCTGTCGCGCACCGTATTTAATACCCCAGAATTCTCCTCTTTTATGAGGATAACCAAACGGTGTATACGTGTCAGTAAAGTCTCCAAATCCAGTAAATAGAAGCAGGACTTTTTTTCTTGTAAATGGAAAAGGGTTAGAAAAAGAGAAGTCAACATAGTCAGTGTTGAACTGTTGGGTTGTCCTATCTGTCTTATAGGAGGTTGCGAGACTAAAGCAGGTATCAGGCGATGCTGTAATAAGGTTGACAATCCCAGACTGTGCCTCTCCGTATTCAGTTTCAAACCCTCCTTTAAGTATCTCCACACGTTTCACCTCAGAAACTGGAATATCTATTGCTGCACTTCCCCCAACAAATCTATCATTAACAGGAATACCATCAACAAGATAGAGGATTTCTCCACCTCTTCCACCTCTCAGGTGGTATTCTTCCAGTCTGAAGTCTTTAACAACTTCTGGCTGGATTTCAAGAAGGCGCAATACAGAATACGCCCTCGGTATTCTTTCTATCTCTTTTGATGCAAAAACCCTTGAGGAATGGGTTGCTCCCGGTTCAATCAGGGGTCGTGTTGCCCTTACTATTATAACATCCTTCATTTCTATAACAGTTTCCTCCAGTTCAAAATTTGTGAATACTGTCTTGCCTGCATCCACGTATATTCCCTTTTTTACTACCGTCCTGTAACCCATCATCTGTGCTCTTACATTATACTCACCGGGAGGAATATTGATAATATAATAATTGCCATCATTGTTAGTAATGGCTCCCATTGTTGTCTTTTCAAGGGTTATATTTACAAACGAAAGTGGTTTTCGGGTTTCCACATCTATTATTCTTCCCATAATCTTCCCAGTTATTGCACCACTTAACAATGATGGAAAGACAAAAAATAAGACAAAAACTGCTCTTTTCATATTAATATCCAATACAATAAATCCCTGAACCTCCATATTGAGTTCCCTGACAGGTAACATAAACCTTTTCACCAGAAGGGGTAAATACTATAGAATAGGGATTGGGTCCCAGTTCAAAATTCCATTCTACGCTGTAATCAAACAAATTTACGACAAAAACTTTATTACTTGAACCTGTAACAAAGAGATGCTCGCCGTCATCTGTCATTGCCATCCCTTTCGGGCTTATTAAATTAGAAGGTGAAAACTCATCTAAAACCGAATGGTCCGAAGTTTCTATTACTGCAATTGAATTGATGTTAGGTTCAGAAACATATGCGGTCCCATAATCGGGCGAGAATATTACTTCGAATGGGAATCCAGAAATAGGGATTTGTGCGATGGCTGAATCACCCTCTAAATCTATTACAGTGATTAGATTTTCTGGAGAAATAGAAGCGTAAACTTCATTATGAACTGTATCAAAGGCTAATGCTATTGGGTTCCCCGGGAGAGGTATAGAATCTACTATACTATCTCCCTCGAGTGAATAGACCAGAACATCCTCTTTTGTACGTCTTGCAATATATAGTTTTTCATTATTGGAACGGACAATACCCTGTGGTGTTCCACCAACATTTACAGTTTTAACAAGCTGACTTAAGAGAATATCATATACTGCAAAGGAGCCGCCGGTAGTGAAATAGACCTTTTCGTTTTTGAAGACGTCAAGGAAATAAGAACCTCCTGTATAAAGGGGAATTGTTTTCTCAATACTATTTGTTTCTGTATTGAGCATCATAAGGTCCTGTGTAGAACCCTGTGCAAAATGCTGAACAAAGAAGAGTTTTGTTCCGTCTGCTGTTATATCCGCTCTGAACAATGTCTTTTCTGTGGGTATAATATCGAGGACAACATAGGGGAAAGGTGGATGATACCCTATAAAAACTTTGAGGGATTCCGAAGAGCCGATATTTGCACTGTAATCCTCTGCGGTAGCATAAAAGGTGTAAACCTCACCTTCTC
>SOKM01000293.1 GCA_004375785.1 Candidatus Cloacimonadota bacterium
CACTCCAAAAAATAATACTCCAAAATAATACCTTAACTATTTGAAACGGTATTAGCTTGTTTATTTCGTTTAGTTCGTTATTAACGTTTTAAGTTTAACAATGTCGGGGACAAGCCATGAACCGTATGGTTCACGGCAAGGCCCAACGCTACAGAGATTGCTTTTCTTAAAAACAATATCGCAACCAGGAGGTTGCTCCTTTATCCTTTGACTTTTATTATCCTACATCGTACATCATACATCCCAAAATTGCGCTTTTAACTTTTCACTTTTTACTTGTCTTTCTGCGCACTGCTTACTCCTCACTCCTCTCCAGTATCACCCCCCATTCTGTAACAACAAATCCATTCCGCTTAAATGAAGGAATAGCAGGTGCATCTAATGAAACAGGGGTTTTAACAGATTCAACCACAAACCACACCCTGAGGACAACATCAGGGCTCGGATACACTGTCAGTGGACATACTTTATCAATCTCTTTATTCACAGCAGGATATATTACATAATAAGGAGAATCGGGCAAATTACCCCTCCAGTATGAGACAAAATCATTTGTTTCTCTTTGATTGAATCCGTAAGAATAAAGAATAGAAAAGAAAAAAGAAGTGACTTCATCTTTCGTAATGCACCAACCTTTATCTGTTACTCTCATCTTATTTATCTTAGCTTCATAAAATAGATATCCCAGGCTATTTTGAATCGTTCCATCCGGAAAAGCATATACATTCCAGCCATTTTGATATGGTGGGTCTGAGACAGTCAGCCTTCCATCCGGTTCAAGCATAACCGCTACACTGCAAGGCTTTACAGGATAGAGGTATATATTGGGTTTTCTGATCATTACTTGATGATAAACTATAACTTTTTGATACTTACCAGAAACAAAAAGCGGATTACCAAGATTAATCCCAAGACCAACCTTCAATGAAGGGGTTAAAGAGATAGCTTTCGAGTTCAATGAAAGAAATAAAAATGGATTGAAACGTCCGAGCATATATCCAATTATTGAGGTAAAAAATGTACTAATGTAGGAAGTATCTACTTCAATCGAAGACATAAACGAATGTAAAGTATAAGAACATTGTTCTCTTCTTAACTGAAGACCAAAACCTAACCTTAGTTTCTTTAACTGGTAATTAGCAGATATTCCAGTAAATATCGATTGTAATCCTTGTATTTCATACCAATTCCCTATTGCTCGAAAAGCCTTATGTTTTCCTGGTAAAACGTACCCTACATAACCTGTATAATTCCTCCATTTTATTCCAGTATTTATATCAAAATAAGGGAGGAATTTAATATCTTCATACAATTCATACAGGGCACCACCAAAGGATAGGTTTGTCCAGAGGTATTTCTCTTCAAACGTTGCTCCCAGAGCAAAAATATCTTCTTTTTGAAAAATCACATAATCCTCACCATAAACCACAGTATCTTCACAGTTATACTTTAAAAAACTCTTCTCTACCTGGACATATGGAGAAAAGTGGAATGAGAATAAACCCAAAGTAAGTAATGTGGCAATCATAAGTCATCTCCTTGAATAATACATCATACCTCTCTTTTTACTCCTCAAGAAGCCATTTCGCAAGAGAAATGAATTTTATCTTCTTTCCTTTAATTTTTTCGTAACCTTCATAATCTTCGGTAATTACTAAACCTTCAGAAAGATGAAGACTTCCCATCGCCGTTGTAAGTGCTTCCACCTCTCGTTTTCTTGTTTGTGCTTCATCAATTCTATAAGAGACCTGAATGAGTTGTCTTAACTTCTGACCTTCTTTGAGCAGAAAATCCACCTCTTGCTTTTTATTTTCTCGCCAGTAAAATATTTCTATCAAAGGATTAGCAACCTCTCTCTGTTTCAATTTGAGAAAAACTATATTTTCCATCCTCCAGCCTACATCTTCACTTGTATAAAAACCTGTGGCTGTTCTGTATCCTACATCGATACAATAAACCTTTTTCCGATTAACCATTTGTGCTTTCAATGAATGTGAAAATTTGTTTATAAAAAAGAAGAGGTTTATATTCTCAAGATAGGAGACAAAATTTATCAAAGTCCTTTTCGTTAGCGGAGTTTGCTGCTTTGCCATTTTGTAGTAACTATTAAGCGAAAAAGAGCGAGAAATATTTGAAACAAGAAATTTAATAAGAGTTTTTAATGCATTAACATTTCTTATATTATATCTCTCAACTAAATCTCTTATCATTATAGTATTCAGATATTCATTCAATATTCTCAAACGGCTATTTCTATCTTTTGATAAAACCACCTCAGGAAATCCTCCAAACTCTAAATATTCATTCAAAAATTTCTTCACTTTAAATCGCTTACCCGAGTACATCAGGCGATTATTTATTTCCAATCCTTTAGCTCTTAAAGTTTCTTCAAAGGAAAAAGGAAACAATTCATAGGAGAGTGCTCTTCCCCTGAGAGATGTTGCAATCTCCCTACTTGTAAGTTTTGAGCTTGAACCAGTAATGACAATTCTTGCCTTTCTGGCATCATATAACCTTCTCACAAATTTCTCCCACAGGGGTATTTCTTGAATTTCATCAAAAAAGAAGTAAATTCTCTCTTTCCTAATTTCAGGATATAATTCATAAAGTGCCTCCAGTATAGCATCAAAATCCTGGGAAGTAAATGGAAGAAGACGTTCATCTTCAAAGTTGATATAAACTATCCTGCTCTTTTTCATCCCCTTCTCAAGAAGGTCTTTTATTAGTGAAAATATATAATATGTCTTCCCTACCCTCCTTGGACCCACAATGGTTATTACTTTATTTATATCAGGATTGACATCTATTGCTCTCCTTTTTATCACAACGGGCAGTTCCGATTCTTGGAACTCCTCAATAATTTTTTTCAAAACATTTTTTTTCATCCAGTCTCCTTTATGATACCAGATTAGTTCTAATTTAGACTCATATATGATACCACATTTTGCAAAGAAATGCAAGAGAAAAATCTATTCCAGTATCACTCCCCATTCAGTAACAACAAAACCATTACGATTAAATAAAGGAACAGCAGGTGCATCTAATAATACAGAGGTTTTAACAGATTCAACCACAAACCACACCCGGAGGACAACATCAGGGTTTGGATATACTGTCAGTGGACATACCTTATCAATCTCCTTATTCACTGCAGGATATATTACATAATAAGGAGAATCGGGCAAATGGTCTTTCCAATATGAAACAAAATCATTTGTCTCTCTTACATTAAATCCATATGAAGAAAGAACGGAGAAGAAAAACGAGGATACTTCATCCTTCTTTATACACCATCCTCTGTTCTTCACCCTCAATTTATTAATCCTCGCTTCATAAAATAAATAACGATGATTTTTCTGAATTGTTCCATCTGGAAAAACATATACATTCCAGCCATTTTCATAAGGTGGGTCAGAAACTGTGAGCCTTCCGTCTGGTTCAAGCATAACCGTCACACTACCGGGCTCTACAGGATAAAGGTAGATATTGGGTTTAAGCGGATAAACTCCTTCATAATCCCAATAATGGTAACTCTGTGCGGTTTTTCCCTCATATTTCCCTGGTGTAACAGGTATGCTACCAAGTATTATTCCCAAACCAGCCCTGAATGATAAAGGTTCAGAAAACTCTCTTTCATTTATTGAAAAGAATAAAAAAGGATAATAACCTTTAAACATATAGCCGATGTCTGTTGTAAAAATTGTCTGAACATAGGAAGTATCAACATTACGAGGTGTTGGATAGACAGGATATCCACCAAAACCTAAATAATATTTAGAGTAAAAACCATGTTCCTTTCTCAACTGAAAGTTAAACCCTATATTAAGCTTTTCTTTCCTGTAGTAGGAATATATTCCTGTATATATCGAATGTAGCCCACTCATTTCTTCAATCAACCATCTTCCATCTGGTAAATCATCCACAGCTTTTCTTTTTTTTAATGGTAAATGATACCCAACATAGCCTCTGAAATTTTTCCATCTAAACCCTGTGTTTATATCAATAAAAGGAAGAAATTCGATGCTATATGTGTAACAGGGAACCCCAAGAGAGAGAGAAGTCCAGAGGTATTTTTCACTAAATGTTAAACCTGTAGCAATAACATCTCGTAATTCAGAGACTATATAACCACTATCAAAACTAACATCTTCAACATATTTTTTATAGTAAATTGTGTCCGTGTTAGTATGTTCGAAAATACTATGCTCTATCAATAAATATGGAGAGATATTGATGGAGAATAAACCTAATGTAAGGAAATATATAATCATAACGACCTCCTTGATTAGAGTTTAATTATAAGGGGATTATTCATCTCTGTCAAGATTTTTTTAATTGCCTCCCTTCCCTTTCTGTCATTCTGAGTGATCTGTCGCATTCTGACCCTGGAAGAATCTCGAAGTAAACCTATCATATTGACTGTGGAAGAATGACAAGTAAAAGGATTACTTTCGTAGGCTAAAAACACTGTACCAAAATGTGAATTTTTGCATGGTAGCCGCAACCTTTAGGTTGCGTAATTCATTGTATTATAAGAAGTTAAGTTCGCAGGCTAAAGCCTGCGCCTACCTAAAAGCGGTATTTTGGCACAGCCTCTAAAGCCTGCGGCTACCACCAAAGAGGCAATGCGGATGCGAGGCAAGATGCCTCGCCTGTTATTTAGGTACGCAAAGAAGAGGAAAAAAAGGTTGACATAAGAGAGAGTTTCTATTATGATGCGACAATTATGAAGAATAGAATAAAGATGTGTATAATAATTTTCTTTTTTATGCTCAGCGGTTGCCTCCAGAAGGAGGTAAAACCACCAGTTACATATATAGAAGAACCAATAGAACCACTAATTATAAAGATTATCAAAACAGAGGATGAAGAAACAAAAGAGAAACTCAGGCAAATGGCTTCCGAAATCGTTGAAAAACTACCGCTTTCTATCAGACTCGGACAGATGATTATGAGTTATCCTCCTAAATACGATTCTGTAAAGAAATATCAGATAGGTGGAGTTGTTCTCAACCAGAATTTCATAAAGGACAACGCTTCGACAATAAAAATGATTGAAGAATACAATAAACAAGCCCTTATACCACTCTTTTTTGCGATAGACCAGGAAGGCGGACTGGTTAATAGATTAAAACACATTGAGGGGTATGAAAAAACGCCATCTCCAATGGAACTCGGAAATTCATTCAAAGAGAAAGAACTTCTTGAATATGCATACAAAACGGGTGTCACGATGAGAAAAATGGGAGTTAACATAAACTTTGCACCATCGCTCGACCTCTCAGGGAGTGAGAAGGCACTTATGTATCTCCAGAAAAGGTCTCTTGGAAGTGATCCTGCATCAGTCAAAAGAAAGGCTGAAAAGCTTATAGATGGTTATAGAGCAGGAGGTATTCTTGTTTTTGCAAAACATTACCCTGGATACGGTGATGTAGGGATAAATAGTGATGTTTCAGTTGCCTACTTTGATTTCGCAGCTATTAAGATGGTCGAAAATTTCAATCTTTTTGTTGCACTTGCACATAAAATTGACGGCGTAATGATGTCAAGTGTTATTTACAGTGATTTTGACAGCGTCCCAGCTCTCTACTCGAAAGAGATTATTAACCTCATCCGCATCCCGAATCCAGATATTCTTGTTATAACTGATGACCTTTATGCACCTGCCCTTAGAATCCTTGACAAAGAGAATCTTTCAATGATTACAACAAGAGCATTTACCGCAGGCAATGACCTGCTTCTTGTTATGTGGGATGCAAAGGTTCCTATTCTTATGGAAGCGATTAAAGAAACACTGAATACCCAACCGAAACTTGAGACACAGATTAATAAAAGTGTAGTTCGAATACTTCTGGCAAAGGAAAGGGTATATCCAGGGCTTATAGAGAAACTTTTTAACAAATGGGTGAAGAAAGAAACAGAAGAAGAATGAAAAAAAGAGCCGCTTCTGTTTCAATGTTTCACATTTCTCTCCTTCTCTTTTTTTTATCTATCACACTTTCAGCCAGCCCTTACGAAACCTATCTTAAAAACAGAACACCTATTATCCAGCTGAACAAATATCTTTCTTTAAAAAGAAAGGATATGAATATCAATTTTACAGGTGGGATAAGATTAATTTATGAAAAGAGTTCCAATGAAGAAAAACTCTTCTATAATCATCAGGTATCTCCCTATCTGTCAGACTTAAGTATTAGTTTACCCTACAAAGGTTATATTTTTACTGGCTCTCTCTTTAGACTAAAAGATTATTCGCACTTTTCAGAAACCATCATCTATGATGAAGAAAGAGAGAACATTGAGAAAGCAATTATCACTGAGCACTCTAAAGGTGGAATATATGTTACTTCTCTATCTATTAAAAAAGAGTTATTACATTTTCTTGATGCAGGTGCGGGTATCTCTTTACTTAAAGAGAATTATAACTTTGATAAATTAACATACTATTATAATGACACTTACTGGAACATTGTATATTCAGACGCTTTTAATAAAAATGATATAGGAATTAACGGTTCCATACAGTTATCAACCCCTGTCATTTCTCCTTTTATTTCTTTTCTAACCCCTCGTCAGAAAGAAAAAGTATACCCTCTCACCGGAGAAGCTGGAATCTTCCTCCACGATAAAAAAGCAGGAATAGTTTTGCGATATGAAACCTGGAATAGCATTCAAAAAGATTCAAATAACATATTACAATATTTAATATTTTTGAGAAACAAGAAAAACAAATATTCAATTGAGTATGGTTTTCTTAGACAGACGAAACTCAAGGAAAATTTATCTCCAATCAATGGTTTTTTTGCGGGAACCTCCTTCCATGGCAGTTCACTTGACCTTTCTTTATGCGTAGAGCTGCTTTTTTCAGGATATAATGCTCTTGACGACTTTTCAGAACAGATAGAGACTTCATCCCTCTCTATGAAACTTTCCGTATGTTATCACCCGGGGTTTTCTTTTGAAAAAAATAAAAGACATTAAGACCTTTGTTGCATTTGACCTTGAGACAACAGGATTAACGGATACGGACAAAATCATAGAATTTGGCGCAGCAAGGGTTGAAGAGAACGAAATAAAAGAAACCTTTCAGACTCTTATCAATCCCGACACCTTCATTCCATTGGATATTCTTCTACTCACAGGAATTAACGAAGAAGAAATCAAAAAAGCACCTCATATTGATGATGTCAAAGAGAAAATACTAAATTTCATAGGTCCTCACCCCCTAATTGCCCATAATGCCCCATTCGACATCTCCTTTCTCAAACGGGAGGTTTCCGACTCTCTCGAGAACCCTCTTTTCGACACACTTAAACTTTCCAGGATCCTACTCCCCTTTATTATGAATCACAAATTAGGAACTCTTTATACCTTTTTTGAAAAGGAGGAATCCAATTTACACCGTGCACTTGACGATGCAATCTCAACAGCAAAAGTTTTTCTTGGATTGCTCAAACTTATAGATAAACTCCCCCTATTGACCCTGGAGAAGATTTTAAGCATCGTTGAAAAGACTAAGAATGATTCATTGATTTTATTCAAAAGTGCATTTAACAACGCTCTCTCAGGCAGAGGTGAAAGCGATCTTGCATACTTAAGTCATTCCTTCAATATTCCTTCTAATGTCTACGAGTCCAATGCAAAGAACAAGGTAACATCGTTCCCACCGACTGAAGAAAGTGTTGAACAAATACTTTCAAAAGAGGTAACAATAAATATAGCAGTCACTAAATATGAGAAGAGAGCCGAACAGATAGCACTGGCAAAAAAGATAATGAAGGCATTCCTGTCCAATGAAATACTTATCTCAGAAGCAGGAACAGGCACAGGAAAAACCTTTGCCTATCTTATTCCCTCAATGCTCTGGAGTAATTTTTCCAGAGAGAGGATAATAATTTCTACTTATACAAAAAACCTCGAAGAACAGTTATTTCATAAAGACATTATAAATATTTCAAAAGGACTTAATATAAAATTTAAAGCTGTCCTGATTAAGGGTAGGAACAATTATATTTGCCTTAAAAAATGGGAAACTATTTTTAGTGAGAACTTTATTTCTCTCAATAAAAACGAAAAAGAATCACTGCTCAACCTTATTATCTGGGAAGGATTAACGAAGACAGGTGATATATCAGAAAATAGCTCTTTCTGGCTACATAATAATCTATCGTTATGGTCAAAGCTATCCTGCGATGCAATGGATTGTGAAATGAATAAGTGCTCCTATTATCAGGAATGTTATCTAACAAAGGTTAGAAAAGAATGTCAGGAAGCAGATATTGTGGTTATCAACCATTCCCTTCTTTTTTCAGATTTGATTAGAGAACAGAAGATTCTCGGGGAATACAGTAAATTAATTATTGACGAAGCTCACAATCTTGAGAGGGCAGCAACAGATTTTCTCGGGACTACAGTCACTTCCTATCAGATAAAAAACTTGCTTGATAGGCTTTATAAGACAGCGAGAGGGCTTCTGGTAAAAATAAGAAATGTTCTTACCTTTCTTGGCAAAAAAAATAAGAGTATAACAATGGATGAGGTAGCAAAAAGTATTGATTCTGTGGAAGAGTCCAGGGAAATATGGGATGAAATTTCTCAGAGCATTAATGAAGAGGTTGAAAAATCAGAATATATCGGTAAACTTCGTCTTAAAGAAGAAGATTCTTTGATTCAGGAAATTGAGTCACTGAGGGAAAGGTTCTATTCAAACTTAAAAAATGTAAACAATTTTCTAAAAAAGTTCATCAAAATTTTTGACGATGTGGAAAAAACAAAAATCTGGAAGGAAACTGTTGAAGAGGTGAAACAGGTTTACAGAGAATCTGAAGAAATTGCCGAGAATTTCTATAATATCCTTTCCTGTAAGGATAAAAATGGCTGTTTCTGGGCAGAATCCTCCGATGAAAGTAAAAGTACAAAACTAATTTCTGCCCCCATTGTAGTTGCAGACATATTAAGGGAAAAACTTTTCGATAATCTTGAAACAGCAATCCTTGTTTCAGCGACCATCCTTGTAGAAAATAGTTTTGACTACTTCAAGGGAAAAATAGGCCTGTCAGAAATAGAAAATGTAAGAGAGTTTGCTACAGGCTCCTACTTTGATTTTAAAAATCAGGTTCTTGCCATCCTTCCTTCATTCATATCAGAGCCAAAGAAGAATGAATTCTTTCTGGATGTTGTTGATGTTCTGAGGAAGGTCACGCTTACAATAAGAAGAGGAACATTGATTCTTTTCACATCATACAAACTACTTAATAGGGTCTATGAGCAATTGGTCGAGACGTTGCATCAGAATAATATTTTGCTGTTAGCGCAGGGGCGGTCAGGGTCAAAAAATGTTATAACAAAAGAGTTCAAAGAAATTAAAAATTCAGTTTTGCTTGGGACTTATAGTTTCTGGGAGGGCTTTGATGTTCCTGGTGAAGCGCTCGAGGTCCTTGTTATCACAAAACTACCATTTTCTTCTCCAAAAGAACCTATTATAGAAGCAAGAACAGAGCACATTGAGTCAAGGGGGTTAAATCCTTTCGAGAAATTGCATGTCCCTGAGGCAGTTATAAAATTAAGACAGGGGTTCGGAAGACTCATTCGAACAAAAGAGGATAGAGGGATAATTCTTATCCTTGATACCAGGCTTATCAAGAGGAACTATGGAAAAAGGTTTCTCAATTCACTACCTGCTAATATTGTAATTTCTTACAGTGAAGGAGATTTTCTTGAAAGAATCAGGAAATTCTGGAAAGACTGAATTCAGGAGGAATTACCACTGGGGAATATTGAATGGAGTCTTCTATAATATTGCCTATGCCTTTATAGGAGGTTCAACCGTGCTTCCTCTATTTATAAATACAATAACCGCTTCTAAGTTCTTTGTGGGGCTCGTGAATACTATTGAAGCAGCAAGCTGGCCGCTACCGCAAATATTTGTCGCAAGTTTTTTAGAACATAAAGAGAGCAAGAGACCTCTCTATATAAAAATGGCAATCTTACGTTCTATCTCAATGTTAATCATTTCTCTCTTCATTTTCTTTTTCTCAGGAATATCACGAACTTTCTTCCTCGCATTCTTTATTCTTCTCTTTTTTATCTACTCCATAGCTGGCGGCATTTCAGGTATTTCTTTTATGGACATTATTGGCAAGGTTTTCCCTTCCAACAGAAGAGGAAGTCTGTGGGGTTGGAGAATGGGAATTGGAGGGAGCCTGGGTGTCGCTGCAGGATTTTTTGTAAGATATATCATTAAAAAATTCGATTATCCCCAGAATTTTGGAATACTCTTTCTTATAGCTACCTTCTTTATGTCTATGGCTTTTCTATCTTTCTCTATGATAAAAGAACCAGTTATGAAAAAGGTAACAGAAGAAAGAAAAAAATTTTCTGTCTTCATATCCCGTGGTATCGGTATGCTTAAAAAGGATAGGATGTTCAAAAACCTCTTCTTACTGCGGATTTGTTTAGGAATTAATACCATGGCAGTTCCATTCTTTATTATATTTATCAAACAGCACCACGGTATCAAACTCAGTACTGTTGGACTCTTCATCTCAACCCAGACATTTGGGGCAATCATTTCAAACCTCTTGTGGGGAAATTTAAGTAATCGTAAGGGGAACCATTTTGTGTTAAGAGGAACTGCTATGGTTAGTCTCCTGCCGCCATTGCTTATTCTGTTAAGTAATATTCTACATGTTAGTCTCTTTTTTGACCTCTTTATCTTTTTTCTTCTTGGTGTAACAATCCAGGGTATCTGGTTGGGTCTTCCAAATGCTCTTCTCGACATATCACCAGAGGAGAAAAGACCAACCTATGTGGGATTTATGAATACAATGACAGCACCTGTACTTTTTCTTCCAATCATTGGTGGTTTGCTTATTGATTATATCTCTTTCAATATCCTCTTTATTTTTTCTCTTTTAGCGAGTATAATTGCATTCTACTTTGCAATGAAACTAAACATTGAGAGACATCCTATAAAGGCAGAAAAATGATTACACTGATTATAAAAATAGATTACACAGATTCAAAATTAACTGGTGAGATTTCCTTAATAGGAGGTGAAGAATGAAAAAATTAAGTAGAGGTATAAAATTAAGGAAGTTTCTTCATCTATTAACAGCATTCTTTCCGGTATTATACATATATCTTTTAAGAAAGGAGATGTTGATTTTACTTTTTTCTCTGACTTTTCTTTCTATCTTAATAGATGTCTTAAGGCTTGAAATAAAACCGTTTGGCAGGCTTTTCTATAGTATCTTTGAAAAACTGTTATGGGAAAAGGAAAAAAAGATATTTACAGGTGCATCAACTTATTTACTTTCAGCATTTCTATCTGTATTTCTCTTTTCAAAACCGGTTGCCATTGCAACACTTCTTTTCCTGTCTGTTGGTGATACAATAGCATACTTTGTTGGCACAAAATTTGGAAAGATTTCGCTAACAAGAGATAAGACCCTTGAGGGGAGTGTAGCCTGTTTTATTCTCTGTATTGTAATATCGTTTTTCATACCAGGACTTCCTCTTTTAGTGCTCATCTGTGGAGCTATAGGTGCTTCTTTAGTGGAATTATTTCCTTTCGGTGTGGATGATAATCTACTGCTCCCGCTGGTCAGCGGGCTGATAATGGAAGTAGTTAACTATCTGCTTGTATAGGTCTTTCAATCGAGAAGACTTCCACAGGAACATTAGTCTCATTTTCCGTTCTGTGAGCAATTTCCTTAAGTTCTTTTGCTCCAACCTTTATTATTCCTGCATCAGGAACAGGGCGGTCAGTAGAATATATCTGCACGCTTTTCGGAGAGATTGAAGCAATAGCTTTTATCCATTTAGCAAGATTTTTCTCATCAGTATTATCAACGTTCCCTTTCACGAAAAGGGTTTGAGTCACAAAATTTTTCTCTTTTTTCAATGCTTCAATTATATCCTGTAAGGAAATTCCTGCTGCAGGCTTATTCATCTTTTGAAAGATTTCTTCTATTCCAGCATCAAGTTTGAGAATCTTGACGTCAATCTGTGCAAGCGCACCTTTAACACTCTCATTTTTGAGCATCGATGAATTAGAAAGAATCGCAAGGGGTGTCTCAGGAGTTAGTTCATCTCTTATCTTTTTAATTCCCTCAACAATACTCTCAAATTCTGGATGGAGTGTGGGCTCTCCATCGCCAGAAAAGGTTATGTAGTCAAGATTCGCAATCGATTCAAGTGCGCTTCGCACCGCTAAAAAAATATCTTCCTTCGTAGGAAAATCTTTTATATGCTCGGACACATCCCTTGTTAGACACTCTGTCCATCCAAAATGGCAGTATATGCAGTTAAAAGTGCACAATTTATATGTAACAGGAGAGAGATTGACTCCAAGAGACCTTTCTAATCTTCTTGAATCAACAGGCCCATAAATTATCCCTTGTTTAAGCGGCAACACATTCATAACGATCTTCTTCTACTCCCTACACCTTTTTCCATCTACTGCCTTCCTGTGTATCCTCAATTTCAATGTTGAGTTTTTTTAATCCATCTCTTATCTTATCCGATAGTTCAAATAGGTTTTTCTCTCTCAAATCTGAGCGTAAATTCAAGAGCAATTCAATAAGTTCTTCGTCCTGCTTTATGTATTCTGCCTCTTCCAATTCAAAAAGACCAAGAACACCAAGCATCTCCTTTAAAGTCCTCTTAGCACTTATAATCCATAACCTACCAGGATTCTCCTTCATTATCTCAAAAATATCCTTTGTGTATGAGTATATAACAGAGAGGGCTTTAGGTGTATTGAAATCGTCATCCATTGCTTCCCTGAACCTTTCAATAACCTCTTTTTCTGATTCACCTCCATCACCTCTTTCCTGGGAAAGAAGAAAGAGAACCTGCTTCAGTCTCTGATAACCACCCTCCTGTTCTTTCAATCTCTCTTCATAATAATCCATAGGACTTCTGTAATGAGTGGAAAGAAGATAAAGCCTGACTACATCAGGCTCGTATATTTTAAGAATATCACTGACAAGAACAACATTACCGATAGATTTTGACATTTTTTCACCAGAAAGGTTTAAAAATCCATTATGCACCCAGTACTTTGCAAATGGTTTACCTGTCACACCCTCGCTCTGTGCAATCTCATTTTCGTGATGCGGGAAAATAAGGTCTGCACCGCCGCCGTGTATATCAAATGTCTCTCCAAGGTAATGCATACTCATAGCAGAGCATTCTATGTGCCATCCTGGTCTGCCTCTCCCCCACGGGCTTTCCCACCAGGGTTCACCGGGCTTTGCAGCCTTCCACAATGCAAAATCAACAGGATTCCTTTTGGTCTCATCAGGCTCTACTCTTGCCCCAACGCGAAGTTCATCCAAATTCTTTCCTGAGAGTTTTCCGTAACCGCTGAATTTCGAAACATCATAATAGACATTGCCTTCTGAGACATACGCAAACCCTTTTTCTATTAATTTTACAATGAATTCCTGAATCTCCTGTATATGCTTTGTTGCTTCCGGATAATAA
Organism: Candidatus Cloacimonadota bacterium; assembly: GCA_004375785.1. Taxonomy (GTDB): domain Bacteria; phylum Hydrothermota; class E44-bin80; order E44-bin80; family E44-bin80; genus E44-bin80. Next base: position 13,492 of record SOKM01000293.1, read on the forward strand.
TCTGCCCGTTTTATGTTGAGCCTATCACTATTTTCAAGATATTCCTCGATGATTCTGCTTCCGATTTTTCTGAAATCCTCGCCTGTCTCCTGGGATTTCGCAATGATTTTATCATCAATATCCGTAAAATTTGTAACTAAGGTTACGGTATACCCTGAGTACTCAAAGTATCTTTTCAAAATATCAGCAGTTACAGCTGCCCTGATATGTCCAATATGTGGTCTGTCCTGAACCGTTAGACCACATACATACATCCTAACCTTGCCTTCCTCGAGCGGCTTGAATTCTTCCTTTTTCCCCGCAAGCGTATTATATAATTTTATCAAACATAACCTCCTGATACAATATTCAGGTAAATATTCAGTGAACTACGGGTTATTTTTAACATAAAAATTATAATCTCGTTTACTGTTCTACGGTTACGATGCCCGTTTCGTCTTTCGGTTACGTCTTTCGTCTATTAAAATCAGTCCATGCACTTCCAATAAACTGCTAAATCACGAAAAATCCTCATTACTTGCACATCTGTTACCGATTGACGCTCTACGATACGGGCTTCGTTACCCTAACCGTCACACCATCTTTTATCTTCTTACCACAAGATAACCATACCTGTCAAGCGAAAAACAAAATTAACCAATATACAAATCACAAAAAATACCCCAAAAAAGAGGATTCCCAAACCACAATGAACAAATCACAAACAATTAAGAAATTACAATACCAAAAACCAAAGAATCTTTATTGCGAGATTTAAAGGGTTTCCAAAAAAACTGTTGACAAGACGGGAAATCTGCTATATTATAATAGTGTAATGAAAAGAATAACATTTTATACAACCGTTTTTATTTTCTTTCTATCTTTTACCATACTCTCTGCTGGTAACTATTCTTTCGATTTTCTTGAACTCGGGGTTGGGACAAGAGCTAAAGCACTCGGTGGCAGTTTTGTCTCTGTGGCTGACGATGGTTCTTCCATCCTCTGGAATCCAGCTGGCACCTCACGGATTTCTTCATCACGATTCTATTTTATGCACAATTCGAACTTTGCTGGAATGTCGAATATCGATTACATCTCTTTTATCAAGCCCATTGTTGCTCGAAGTTTCTTCTCTATTGCATTAATCAGACACAGTGTAAATGATATACCTATTTTCCCGGAACTCGAAGGCACCCCGGAAGAACGTGATACAACGCCAGCTATGCAGGGCGACGGAAATCCAATGGGTTTCTTCGGTGAGAAAGCCAATATATACTTTATTAATCTTTCTAAACTATTTGAAATTAAGAACCTGAATTTTTCGTTAGGAGGAAATTTTAAGTATTTCGATGAGACATTTCGAGTATTTGATGCTGATTATGGTGGAACAGGAATCGGAGTTGATATTGGCGGCATCATCACTCTCAAAACAAAGAAAATTCCTGGTCGCCTCACCATAGGACTGAATCTACAGGATGCTACTGGAACACAAATTCTCTGGAACACAACATCTCAGAAAAAAGATATAATCCCAACGAATTATAGATTTGGTTTGAACTACAGAAAGGAAGTTGAGAAAATAGAAAGCAGTTTTTTACTTACCTTTGATTACAACACAAGGTATGACGGAAGTCAACATACCGGGCTGGAGTACTCTTATAAAGAGAATTTTCTTGTTGATATTGGTTGGAATAAAGGTAGATGGTCTTTTGGCACAGGTTTCAAATTCTGGAAGATCGGGATACAATATGGCTTCATATCGCATACACTCGGACCATCCCATTCTGTGAGTATGGAATTTATTCTGTAGTTAAGAATTTAGTTACAGATGCACACACAAAAACATTAAAAAATAAGAGGAATCCCAGAAGTAATTCACCTATCAAAAATAAATTTAATCTTTTTAAGATGTTAAATTTTTTTGTGATGTCAATAATTAAATTTTCTTTTCATCTGTGAAATTCTGTGTGCTTCTGTGGCAGATATTTTTGATGTTTTAAGACAATGAATCCAGAAATATTCAGGACATATGACATACGGGGTATAGCAGATGTTGACCTCACAAATGAAGCAGTAGAAATACTCGGAAAGTCCTATGGAACTTTTCTTCCAAGTAATGCAAAAAGGATTGGTATAGGAAGGGATATTAGACTTAGTTCAGAAAGAATAAAGAATAACTTTGTTAAAGGTCTTCTATCAACAGGGCTGAATGTTATTGATTTTAGTGTAATCCCTACTCCACTTCTCTATTTTTCAGTTCATAAATATGGTCTCGACGGCGGTGTAGTAATAACAGGTAGTCATAATCCTGAGAAATACAATGGGTTGAAGATACTCGTCAGTAAGGATACAATTTATGGTGAAGAAATCCAGGAGATTAGAAGGATTGCTGATAAATCGGTCTTCAGGAAAGGTAGTGGAAGTTATGAAGAAAGAGATATCGAAGGTGAGTATATTGATGATATCCTGGGAAGAATTTCTCCGGGTAAAAGAAAGCTAAAAATAGTTTTTGATGCAGGTAATGGAACTACCGGTCCTGTTACAAAAAGGTTATACAGCAAACTGTCTTTTGAATTTGAGATTCTCTTTTCCGAACCTGACGGTTCATTTCCCAACCATCTTCCCGACCCAACCATTCCTGAATATCTTCAAGATTTAATTAGAAGAGTGAAAAAATCCAAGGCTGATATTGGAATTGGATTTGATGGAGATGGTGATAGAATTGGAGCGATAGACGAGAAAGGAAGGATAATATGGGGAGATAAACTCCTTGCTATCTACTCAAGTGAGTTGCTGAAAAAAAGACCTGGGGCAAAAATAATCTGTGAAGTAAAATGTTCGAATGGTTTGCTCGAATACATAAAAGAACTGGGTGGAGTTCCTATTATGTGGAAAACAGGGCACTCCCTAATTAAGGCAAAAATGAAGGAAGAAGATGCACCTCTTGCTGGTGAGATGAGCGGTCATATGTTTTTCAGTGACAACTACTATGGATTTGATGATGCTATCTTTGCATCCTTAAGATTAGTAGAATTGGTATCAAGAACTGAGGAACCTTTATCTATGCTTGTCGATAAGATTCCATCATATTTTGTAACGCCTGAGATCAGGATAGATTGTCCTGATTCAAAGAAATTCGAGGTTGTCAAAGAAGTAAAAAAGGTCTTTGAGAAAGATTATAAAATAATAGATGTGGATGGTGTAAGGGTCTCTTTTTCGGATGGATGGGGATTGCTACGCGCATCCAACACCCAGCCTGTTCTCGTTCTCAGGTTCGAAGCAAACAGTCAGGAAGCCCTTAATAGAATAAAAACGAGATTCTACCAAACACTCGAGAAATATGATTTTATCAGGTTATAAATAATTTCGTTTACGGTTGAAACCATTCCATCAATACAAAAAGATTTCAAAATGCTTGACAATGTATGAAAAATATGATAGGTTAATATCCATACATTGAATGGACGAGACTGATGTTGATAGAACATCTAAGTTTACGCAGGAGGTTTTGAATGAAGACTCTTTCGTTAAGAAAAGAGGATGTTAAAAGAAAATGGTATATAGTTGACATTCAGGGAAAAACGCTTGGAAGAATAGCAACAAAAATCGCTACTATATTATCGGGGAAAGACAAACCTTTTTACACACCTCATGTTGACAACGGTGACTTTGTTGTGGTTGTTAACGCTAAGGATGTATTTCTCTCAGGACAGAAAAAGGAGAAGAAAATATATTACAGATATTCGGGCTATATCGGTGGTTTAAAGGAAATAAAAGCAAAGGATATGTTAAAGAAGCACCCGGAAAGGGTAATCAAATTAGCGGTCAAAGGAATGTTACCGAAGAATAAGCTGGCATCAAGAATGCTGAGGAGACTGAAGGTTTACAAGGATAAAGAACATCTTCATAC